>JAZRFX010000186.1:0-2227 GCA_045643845.1 Clostridia bacterium
GTTAACTTTCTGTAACAAAAAATATTTAATTTTGTTGTTGACAAAGGGAAAAACTTGTGCTACTATAAACAAAAATCAATATAGATGGAGGTCGCACTGTATCAAGAGTAGCGCGTAAAGATAGGTCTTCGCAGGACTGTGTTATGCGTGAAAGGGGTAGGTGCCGAAGCGGACTGAGGCGAAAAGTCTGGCTGACAAAACAAAATAAGATTTGTTTTGTTGTCGCATAATATTATGCGGAGAGCTATCATATTTCATATTTTTCTACTACGGGATATATTATATCTTTATATGTGAATTTTTGAGGCTTTCCGATTGCGAAAGCCTCATTTTTATTTGGAAAGGATGAAAAATATGAAAAAGGAAATTTTCAGAGGAGTTGCGACCGCACTTATCACACCGCTTGATGAAAACGGCGTGAATTATTGGGAACTTGCCCGACTTATCGACTGGCAAATTGAGGAAGGAATAAATGCTCTTGTTATTTGCGGTACAACGGGCGAAGCGTCAACGCTTTCTGACGAAGAACACCGCGAAGTTATAAAGTTTGCAGTAGAGCGCGTTGCAAAGCGCGTTCCCGTGATTGCAGGAACGGGAAGTAATGATACGGATTACGCCGTATCTCTTACGAAATTTGCGTGCGAGGTCGGAGTAAACGGCGTACTCGTAGTAACCCCTTACTACAACAAGACATCCCAGGAAGGTCTTATAAGGATGTTTACAACTATTGCAGACAATAGTACCGTTCCTGTAATATTATATAATGTGCCTTCAAGAACGGGTGTAAATATTGAAAGCAACACATACAAGATACTTTCAGAGCATCCTATGATTTCAGGTATCAAGGAAGCAAGCGGAAATATAAGCGCTCTTGCGACAACAGCGTCGCTTGTAAATGGAAAGCTTGATATTTATTCAGGAAACGACGATGAAATTGTTCCGATAATGTCGCTTGGCGGTAAAGGTGTAATTTCGGTTTTGTCAAATGTTATGCCGAAGAAAACTGTGGAAATATGCGACAGGTTTTTCAGCGGAGATGTAGATGGTGCCAGAGATTTACAGCTGGAACTTCTTCCGCTCATTCACGCACTATTTTCCGATGTTAATCCCATTCCCGTAAAGTCAGCAATGGCAAAAATGGGCTTTTGTAAAAACTACTTAAGATCTCCTCTTATTGAGCTTTCCGAGGAAAAGGAAAAGATTTTGTTTGCGCTTATGCAAGAGCAGGGACTTATCTGAACGAGGTATAAAAATGTTTATAGCAAATAATTTATCGGTAAACAGCAAAGGAAATCTTCTTTTTGCAAATATGGACACTGTGAATCTTGTGAAAAAATACGGCACGCCTCTTTATCTCATGGATGAAGACAAAATCCGCGAAAAGTGCAGAGCTTTCAAAAATGCAGTAAATCGCTATTTTGATTCAGCCGACATTTTGTATGCGAGCAAAGCTGCCGCGTTCGTAAGAATGTACGAAATAATAAACGAGGAAAACCTTTGCGTAGATGTAGTTTCGGGTGGAGAACTGTATACGGCACTTCGGGCGGGATTTCCTGCTGAAAAGATTTTCTTTCACGGAAATAACAAATCTATTGATGAGATAGACTATGCAATTACAAGCGGTATCGGATATTTTATAGTTGATAATCTTTATGAACTTGAATATGTGGATCGAATCGCATTCGAGCACGAGAAAAAGCAAAAGATTCTTTTAAGAATTACGCCTAATATTGATCCGCATACTTTTGAAGCTGTATCGACAGGAAAAATAGACTCGAAATTCGGCTTTGCGATTGAAACACATCAGGCAGAGGAGGCTGTAGAAAAAGCGCTCTCCTGCGAAAACATAATCCTTTCGGGATATCATTGCCATATAGGCTCGCAGGTTTTTGAGCACAACCTTTTCAGCGATTCAGCAAAAGTAATGTTTGAATTTGCAGCCGATATGAAAAGGCTTTTCGGATATGAGCCCGAGGAAATGAATCTCGGCGGAGGTTTCGGAATCCGCTATATAAAGGAAGATGTTGAAGTTGATATTGATTCCTGCATATGTGAGATTTCAAAAGCAGTAAAGGAAGAATGTTTGAAAAGCAATCTCAAGATGCCAAAAATTCTTTTTGAGCCCGGCAGAAGCATTGTGGGAGATTCGGGAATAACTCTCTATACAGTTGGAAATATCAAGATAATTCCCGAATATAAAAAATATGTTGCCGTTGACGGCGGTATG
>JAZRFX010000187.1:0-1250 GCA_045643845.1 Clostridia bacterium
ATCAGACATATTACCTTGATCCAACAATCAAGAACAACACAAATGCTGAATCAGAACTTTTCAGCGCAGTACTCGCCGTATATGACGAGGATATGAAACTTGTTCATTTCGACAGCAAGGATTTCTCCGTAGCACCTGGCGTGAATGTATACTCCGCAGGAGAAATTGAGGTCAAGTTTGAAAATGTTGATATCCCCAAGGGTGCAACACTCAAGGCGTTCTTGTGGAAGGCATCAGACCTTACACCTCTTTGCGAAAACATTGAAGCGTGCTTCGGAAGCGACGGCGAATATCATGTCCTTGCGTTTGGTAACAGTTATACAAACGACTCCTTCACCTATCTTCCCCGAATAGCAGCGGCAGACGGTGTCACAGTAAAAGCCGTTAATATGTACAAGGGAAGCTGCCCGATTTCTACACATAACAGTTATATGAAAGACAGCAGTAAAACCTACGAAAGCAGAATCGAGTATCTCCCCGACGGAACTACCAAAAAAACGGAAGATGTTTCCTTCGTTGACGGTCTTAAGACCGAGGGCTATTCCTGGGACTATATCACTCTCCATCAGAGAGGAAGAAGCTCGCAGTTCTTTGATACCTTCTACACCGCTTCGAAGCCATACATAACTGAAATTGCAGATTATATAAGGGCAAATTCAACTGCGGAATTCTTATTCTTTGAAAACTGGTCACCCTATGCGGACAGAATCGAAGAAATGTATGACCACGCGGATTATCAGTACAATCTTCTTCTTGAAGGATATGAAAAAGACAAGTATCACGAGGTAATTACAGGCGCAATCAAGAATTCTTACCTTCAGGCGGCAGAAACAGTTGGAAACCCCAACCGCGTTATCCCCGTGGGTGAGGCAGTTCATATTGCGATTGCAGAATATGGAATCCCCGAATATATCAACGACTCCACCCCTGGCGATGACTCTTTCAAGAGCACAGCGAGAGCTATGTACCGCGATACAACATCACATCTTACATACTTCGGCAGAGTGCTCGCAGGTCTTGTATGGTACGAATATCTTACAGGAAACGATGTAAGAAATAACCCCTACCAGAACACAAACTATGTAAGCGAATCAGATATGGCAAACCTCAAGGAAATCGCGCACCGTGTGTGCACAATGGCAGAATACAATAAGTAAAATCAAAACAAGCAGATGGAAAATCCATCTGCTTGTTTTGTTTGCTTGCGAGGGGGAAGCGCTTAATTGTCACTTGACAATGTTACTTATCCA
>JAZRFX010000188.1:0-5998 GCA_045643845.1 Clostridia bacterium
AAAGCTTGCATTTTATGTTATAATAAAGTGAGATTTTCTTTGAAAGGAGAGATATTATGGAGAAGAAAGAACATATAACCTCTATCGGCGGAAGTGCCGTAATGGAAGGTGTAATGATGCGCGGTCCGAAGGAAATCGCAACTGCAGTAAGAAAGCCCGACGGAGAAATTGAAATTGACAAGCGCGCCGTAAGTTCACTCGTTACAAAATATCATGTAAATAAAATCCCGATTATAAGAGGCGTTTTTGCATTTTTTGATTCTATGATTTCAAGCGTGCGCGCACTTATGTGGAGTGCCGAATTTGTTGATTTGGAAGACGAAAGCGAATCTAAATTTGACAAATGGCTTGAAGAAAAGCTCGGCAATAAAATCAAGGATATCGTAATCTATTTTTCAGTTTTTCTTTCCTTGATTTTGTCGGTTGGATTATTCTTCATCCTTCCCAACCTCATCACAGGACTTGTAAGCAGTTTTGTAGAAAGCAACTTTATAAAGACGCTTATTGAGGGAATTGTAAGAATCGGAATTTTTCTGGGATATGTTATCCTCGTTTCACGAATGGAGGATATAAAAAGGGTTTTCCAGTACCACGGTGCTGAACACAAGACGATTTTTTGCTATGAAGCAGGTCTTGACCTGACTGTTGAAAATGCGAGAGGGATGTCAAGACTTCATCCCCGTTGTGGTACAAGCTTCCTTGTTTTTGTAATGATTATCAGCATTATTCTTTTCTCATTTATTTCGTGGGAAAATATGTGGACAAGACTTGGGATGAGGCTTTTGCTCCTTCCCGTCGTTGCAGGCATCAGTTATGAAATAATCCGCTGGGCAGGAAAAAGCAAAAGCAAGATTGTGTGCTTTATCAGTCGCCCCGGAATATGGCTTCAAAACATAACAACACGCGAGCCTGACGACAGTCAGCTCGAGGTTGCAATTGCTTCAATGTACGCAGTTCTGACCGAAAATAAAGTGGATGACAAATGGTAAGAGATATTCTTAAAGCTGCGGCGGAAAGTTTAAAAAACAGCGATTCTCCGCTTCTTGATGCAAGAATACTTCTTGCATCCGCTATGGGCAAGGAAGACGCCGCGCTTATTTTTGAAGAACCTGCAAAGGAACAGCTTAAGCTTTTTGAAGGTTATATCAAAGAGCGTGCAAAAGGGATTCCTGTAGCATATATTCTTGGCGAAAAGGAATTTATGGGACTTACTTTCAAGCTCAACGAAGATACGCTTATTCCCCGTCCCGATACGGAGTGTCTTGTGGAAAAAATTATCGAAAAAAATACTTTTCCCGCTCCGAAAATCCTCGATTTATGTACGGGCAGCGGTTGTATCGGAATATCGCTTGCAAAGTTTATTTCTTCATCCTCCTGCCACCTTACCGATATTTCGGAAGGTGCACTTAAAATGGCGGAGGAAAATGCTACTCTTAATGCAATCCAAGAGCGCACAAAGGTATTCAGGCTTGATGTTTTAAACGATATCGTTCCCGAAGGGTATGATATAATCGTATCCAATCCGCCATATATAGAAAGCGATATTGTCCCCACACTTGAAGTAAGCAGGTTTGAGCCTTCGAGGGCACTTGACGGCGGAATTGACGGACTTGATTTTTACAAGGTTATAGTAAAGAAGGCTTACGATGCGTTATCAAAAGGCGGTATGCTCGCGCTTGAAATCGGTTTCAATCAGGGCGACAGTCTTAAAGAGCTTTGCAAAGATTTTAATTCCGTTGAGTTATTTAAAGATTACGGCGACAATGACACAGTAATAATTGCTATAAAATAAGGAGAACGGGTTTAATCCCCGTTCTCCTTATTTTTTTCTGCCGTATTCGCTGTTGTCGGCACAAAACAAATTTCGCTGTAGCTTTCCGCCTCGCTCTCGTCCTCGGCAGGTTTGGACATCAACCCCGTACATTCAGTAGCTGACACAACCCCACCGAGTGCGTCATACTCGGCAAAAAAATCGTACTCTTGTTTCTTTTTTGGAAGTGGCTCTTTCATTATCAATCACCCATATTTATTATATGCGGATTGTATCAAAATATTTAAAAAGGAATGTTGCACGGCAACATTCCTTTTAAGTTTTATTTTACTCCGAAAAGCATTTCTGTATAGTCGGGATAGGGCCAAATTGTTCTGTCGCAGATTACTTCAAGTTCATCTGCAGGCACGCGAAGTTCTTCCATAAGCGGAATGACCTTGTCACGATAGTAATTCGCCTTTTCCTGAGTATCAGCTATCTTCTTTGCTGTGCTGAGTGAAAGCTCAAGCTCGGCAGTCTTTTCATACATAACATCAACAAGTGAGGATGCCTTTTCAATAACGCCCTTTTCATAGTTGCAGGAAACTCCCTTAAGTGCTTCGCGTTTTGCGTTAAGTGTTTCGGAAATTGTTCCTACAAACTGTGAAGCAGCAGGCATAATATCCTTTCTGGACATTTCAATCATTGTGCGTGCTTCAATCTTGAGCACCTTGATATAGTTTTCAAGAAGAACTGCAAGGCGGCTCTTAAGCTCTACTTCAGAATATACCTTGTGAGTTTCAAAAAGCTCTACGCTCTTCTTTTCAGTTATATGAGGAAGTGCGTCGGGAGTAGTTTTAAGGTTCAAAAGGCCTCTTCCCTCCGCTTCCTTAATCCACTTGTCATCGTAACCATTACCATTGAATATGATTCGCTTGTGCTTTTTGATAGTGTCTTTTATAAGGTCGTGAAGTGCACTTTCAAAGTCGCTCGCATTTTCAAGGATGTCCGCAAACTGACGAAGACTTTCCGCAACTGCAGTATTTAAAACTACATTCACATCCGAAATTGATGCGGCGGAGCCGAGCATTCTGAATTCGAACTTGTTACCTGTGAATGCGAACGGACTTGTTCTGTTTCTATCCGTTGTATCTTTGGGGAATTTCGGGATTACATGAACACCGATTTTAATTTGTGTCTTTTCGCGTCCGCCGTACTCGCGGTCTTCCTCGATTGCTTCAAGAATTTCACTGAGCTCCTCGCCAAGGAAAATCGAAACAACTGCGGGAGGTGCTTCATGCGCGCCAAGACGATGGTCATTACCTGCACTTGCAACAGACGCTCTCAAAAGTTCCTGATAATCGTCAACTGCCTTTATTACAGAGCAAAGGAAAAGAAGGAACTGCGCGTTTTCGTGTGGTGTTGCACCAGGGTCCAGAAGGTTCTTTCCCGCATTTGTGGAAAGCGACCAGTTATTATGCTTACCGCTGCCGTTTACGCCCTTGAAAGGCTTTTCGTGGAGAAGACACACAAGTCCGTGACGCTGTGCAACCTTCTGAAGCATTTCCATAGTGAGCTGATTGTGGTCAGCAGCAATATTTGTTGTTGTGAATATCGGAGCAAGCTCGTGCTGTGCAGGAGCCGCTTCGTTATGTTCGGTCTTTGCAAGGATACCAAGCTTCCAGAGTTCTTCATCAAGGTCGTGCATAAAGTTCATTATGCGGGGCTTGATGCTTCCGTAGTAGTGATCGTCGAGTTCCTGTCCCTTGGGAGGCTTCGCACCGAAAAGTGTTCTGCCCGCGAAAATAAGGTCGGGGCGCATATCATATGTTTCCTTTTCAACGAGGAAATATTCCTGCTCGGGACCAACTGTTGTCTTTACACTTGTAACATTTTCGTGGCCGAAAAGCTTCAAAACTCGTACAGCCTGCTTGTCGATTGCCTCCATACTGCGAAGAAGCGGGGTTTTCTGGTCGAGAGCCTCGCCACCATAAGAACAAAAAGCAGTAGGAATACAAAGTGTCTTATCCTTGATAAAAGCATAGCTTGTAGGGTCCCACGCAGTATATCCGCGCGCTTCAAATGTAGCGCGGAGTCCGCCTGAGGGGAAGCTTGATGCGTCGGATTCGCCCTGAACGAGTTCCTTGCCTGAAAATTCCATAATTACTTCACAATCGCCCGAGGGAGAGATGAAGCTGTCGTGTTTTTCGGCGGTAACACCCGTCATAGGCTGGAACCAATGAGTATAATGAGTTGCACCGTTTTCAATTGCCCAATCCTTCATAGAATTGGCAACAACATTTGCAACCTCTATATCAAGGCGTTTATTATTTTTAATTGCTCGCTGCATCAGGTCATAGATTTCCTCGGGAAGTCTTTCTTTCATTACTGACGCATTGAAAACCTTGCTTCCAAATATTTCAGTTACATGGCTCATAGCAATTTCTCCTTCGCTGAATACTTTTATAAGTAAAGGCGCCGAATGCACTCGGCGCCTTGTACATCTAACAAATTATACCATTAAAGCGTATTTTTTGTCAACTATTTTATGAACATATTAACTATTCCCCACAGCCAGAAAACAACAATAATTACGGGGAGAATATACTTTACATAAACCTTTGCGGCTACGGGGAATTTGATACCCTTACCGAGATTTGCCTCTTCGATGAAATTATCCCATCCCCAGCCGTACTTTTTGTTTGTGCAGAAAAGAACATATACAAGCGAGCCGAGAGGAAGAATATTATTACTGATGATGAAATCTTCAAGGTCAAGGATTCCAGTTTTTGCGCCAAGAGGCTGAATGAATGAAAGCACATTGAAGCCAAGTGCACAGGGAAGTGAAAGGATTATCACTACAAAAAGGTTTACAAGGCAAGCCTTTTTACGGGAAACACCTTTATCCATAGCAAACGATACGATATTTTCAAACACCGCTACAACTGTAGACATTGCCGCAAAAATCATAAAGATAAAGAAAAGTGCACCCCAGATTCTACCACCAGGCATTGAATTGAAAATATTGGGAAGAGTCTGGAAAATAAGCCCAGGTCCCTGACCAGGTTCAATATCGTACGCAAAGCAAGCGGGAATTATAATAAGACCTGCGCAGAAAGCAACAAACGTATCTAGCAGACCGATTGATATTGCTTCACCTGTGAGAGAGCGTTCTTTTGAAATGTAGCTGCCGAAAATAGCCATAGAGCCCATACCGATTGAAAGAGTAAAGAACGCCTGACCAAGCGCCGCAAAAACCACATTTCCCACGCCCTGCTCTACCATTTTGCCGAAGTCGGGAACGAGATAGTACTTAAGACCTGCCGCAGCACCAGGGAGAGTGATTGAGCGGACTGCAAGGAAAAGAATGATTCCGAGAAGTGCCACCATCATCACCTTAGTAACTCGTTCAACGCCCTTTTCAAGTCCGAGAGAACAAACAAGGAAACCGAGCACTACCGAAAGAATCATAAATCCTACTACTGCAGGAGCGCTTGATGTAAGAGAGCCGAACTGAGCCGTTACCTCCTCGACACCTTTTCCCACGAAATCGCCCTTTACCATCTTTACAAAATAGGCAAACATCCAGCCTGTAACGGTGGTGTAGAACATCATAAGAAGATAGTTACCTGCCATACCTACATAGCTGAAAAGATGCCACTTTGTACCCTTTGGTTCAAGAGTCTGGAAAGACTCCGCAATACTTTTCTGACTGCCGCGGCCTACTGAAAATTCCATTGTCATAATGGGAAGCCCGAATATTACAAGGAACGCCAGATAAATAAGGATAAATGCCGCGCCGCCATACTGTCCTACGATATAGGGGAAGCGCCATACATTAGCAAGACCGATGGCACAGCCTGCGGAAATCAGGATAAAGCCAAGTCTTGATGAAAATTTTTCTCTTTGCATAATTTTTCCTCCGTTTCCTGAGTTATGTTTATTTTAGCACACTTTTTTGTTAATTGCAAGAAAAAGCACATCGGAGGATTACGCTCTCGGATGTGCCTTCTTGTAAATTTTCTTTATATTGTTTTTAAGAACCTGGTCATACATACGGGTTGTAACAACATCCTGATGCCCGAGCATTTCGGAAACGGCGTTTATATCCGCGCCATTCTGGAGAAGATGCACGGCAAAAGAATTGCGGAGTGTCTGGGCGTTTATCTGCGTATTTATTCCTGCGGACTGTGCGTATCCGCGAAGAATTTTCCAGAAGCCCTGACGGGTAAGCGGTGTTCCGCTGCA
>JAZRFX010000189.1:0-8653 GCA_045643845.1 Clostridia bacterium
ACGACAATCGTTGTTGAGAAAGGGGCAGACAGCGCCGATTTCCGCCTTGTGAATATGCTTCAAAAAGGCGATTTGGCAATAACGCAGGACTATGCACTTGCGGCGATGTCACTATCCAAGGGCGCGCGGATAATCAATCAAAATGGTATGGAATATACCGACAAAAATATCGATTCGCTTCTTATGAGCCGATTTATCGCAAAAAAAGTGCGTAATGCAGGCGGTCGCCTTAAAGGACCGAGTAAGCGCACAAAAGAACAGACGGGAAGTTTTGTAAAGAAGCTCCGTGAAATACTGGAGGAAGAAAAGTGAAAATAATAGCCGCAACAAAAAATAAAAATAAGCTTCGTGAATTCGGCGAAATCCTTACAGGCTTTGAAATCATAAGCCAGGAGGACGCAGGCGTAGATTTAGATGTTGAAGAAACAGGCACAACCTTCGAAGAAAACTCATTCTTAAAGGCAAAGGCAATATATGACGCGACGGGAATCGCCGCAATTGCCGACGATAGTGGGCTTTGCGTAGATGCGCTCGGTGGCGCTCCCGGTGTATATTCCGCGCGCTATGGCGGAGAAGGCTATGACGATAAAGGCCGCGTACAGCTTCTTCTTAAAAATATGGAAAACATTCCCGATAGTGAAAGAAGTGCGCGATTTGTATGCGCAATAACACTCGTTTCCGATAAGGGCATAATCACCGCGCGCGGTGAATGTGAAGGCAAAATTGACTACGCTCCCAAGGGAGAAAACGGATTTGGCTACGACCCCGTATTCTTCGTGGAGGAATTCGGCAAAACAACCGCCGAAATATCTCCCGAGCAAAAAAATGCAATCAGCCACCGCGGAAAAGCACTTCGAATATTTGCGGAAAAGATAAAAAATAACGAATATAAATAAATCGTCCGCAAGGCAAAAGCCTCACGGACGAAAAAAGGATTGTCAGCAACCGCAACCGCAACCGCCACGGTCTTCGCCGCCACCGCAGATGCAGTTTAAGATAACTACGATAACGATGATCCAGAGAATCCATTCGCAACCATTATTATTTCCAAAGCACATAAAAATAGCTCCTTTTCATAAAATGAATCTATATAAAGTAGGCTAAAGTCTTTGACCTATCCTACAATATCAATCTATGAAAAGAGGGCGAAAAATGTTTCTGTATTTTTGTGATTATTTATAAAAAAATGAGAAATAATACTAATACATCACAAAGCAGAAAGGATTTAATAAAATGAAAAGACTTATTTGTTTATTGGCGGCACTTATGGTTATCTTCACGGCTTGCGGAGGAAATAATACAAACGATACTCCGAATGATACTAATGACGGCGTTGTTCAGGATGGCGACGGCGTTATCGATGAAAATGACGGCAATGACAACATTGTTGACGATGCTGCTGATGGTGCACAGGATGTTGTTGACGGCGCGGCGGACGGCGTGAAGGATGTAACACGCGGCGCGCGTAATGCCATCGACAATATGACAGGCAAAAACACAAACAACAATTCAAGAAAATCAATGAATTAAAGAAAACACCCGTATCATATGCGGGTGCTTACATAGAGGAAGGACTGAAACCTATGATTAAGACCGAAATTAAAAGAGGCATAAACCTCTATACAGTTCAGGATAAAAAATTCAAGTCGTTTCGTGCGGCAGTACTTATTCACAGACCATATCTCCGCGAGGAGGTAACACTTAACACTCTCATTTCCGCAGTAGTCAGAATGCAGAGCAAAAACTATCCCGACGCGCAAAAAATCTCCGAGGAGCTTGAAAATCTTTACGGCGCGGATATGATTGCGCGCGCATCGAAATACGGCGAGAGGCAAATTCTTAAAATAGGAATTGAAACTGTAAGCGACCAGGCTCTCGGCAAAGAAGGTAATTTCGACTTTGCAATGAAACTTCTCTACGACCTTGCATTTTTAAGCGGAAACGGGGAAGAATTCTCAAAAAATATCGTTGAACTTGAAAAAAAGAATATAAAAGATGCAATTCTTGCACAAAAAAATGACAAGCGTGCGTACAGCGTTCTTCGTCTTCAGGAGGAAATGTGCAAAGACGAGCCCTACGGAATCAACCCTATGGGATATATCGAGGACCTCGAAAAAATCACTTCCGAGGAGCTTTATTCTCACTATAAAAAAATCCTTGCTGAAAGCCGTATTGATATAATTTTCAGCGGCAACTTTGAAGAGGACAAGGCACTTATCACAGCAAAGAAATTTGCGGAAAACCTCCCCGAAAGAGAAGGTATTGATATAACTGAAACCCATAAAGAAGCCCCTTCAGAAGTGAAAAAGGTGACGGACAGACTTGATGTTACACAGGGCAAACTTTGTATGGGCTTCCGCACAAAGAAAGGCGCGGGAAGGGAAGAATACCCCATATACACCGTCTATAACTGCATTTTCGGCGGCAGCGCGGTAAGTAAGCTCTTTGAAAATGTCCGCGAAAAGCTTTCTCTTTGCTACTATGTAGGAAGCAGTCTTGACCGCCTCAAGGAAATAATGGTTGTTCGCAGCGGCGTGGAGTTTGAAAACTTCAAAACTGCCGAGGATGAAATTATGCGTCAGCAATCACTTATGGAAAAAGGCGAATTTACCGACGACGAGATTGAATTTGCGAAAAAGCATCTTGTAACTGCATACGAATCAAACCTTGACAGCATCGGCGCAATGGCTGAATATTACACAATGCAGATACTTTTAGGAACAAATATCTCTATCGAAGAAATGACCGCAAAAATCGAAAAAGTAACCCGCAAAGAAATTATCGCGGCTGCAAAAACTATGAAGCTTGACACAATCTACTATATGGACAAGGAGGCGGAATAAATGCAGTTTACAAAAACACACTACGAAACACTTGGCGAAACAGTTTATTCTGCCACTCATAAAAGCGGGCTTCGCGTAATCCTTATAAAAAAAGAAGGCTTCAAGAAAAGCTACGCTACATTCAGCACGAAATACGGCTCAATCAATACGCAGTTCGTTGTGCCCGGCGAGAGCGAGGTTACAAAGGTAATCGACGGCGTTGCACACTTCCTTGAACACAAGGTTTTTGAACAGCCCGACGGCACAAACGCGTTTAACGACTTCTCAAAGTACGGCGCAAATGCCAACGCGTTCACGAGCTTCGGCGTTACAAACTACCTTTACAGCTGTACCGATTATTTCTATGAAAACCTTGAAATTCTCCTAAATTTCGTGCAGACTCCCTATTTTACCGAGGAAAATGTAGAAAAGGAAAAGGGAATCATCGCGCAGGAAATAAGAATGTATGAAGACGATGCCGAGCAGACCTGTATGTATAACTGTCTTGAGGCGATGTATGAAAACCATCCCATAAGAATAAACATCGCAGGCACCGTTGAAGAAATAATGAAAACTACGCCAGAGCTTCTTTATAAGTGCTACAACACATTCTATCATCCCTCGAATATGGCGCTTATCTGTGTAGGTGACCTTGACGAAAACAAAATCGGCGAATATGTTGAAAAACTTATAAAGCACGACTCTCCTCACGGCGAAATCACGCAGGTTTTCCCCGAGGAAAGAAAAGAAGCTTATAAGAGAAATATAGAGGCTGAATTTGATATTCCTATGCCAATGTATATGATGGGCTTCAAGGATACAAAAGTTGGCGGAACAAGTGACGAAATGCTCAAACGCGAAATCCTTACAAACAGCATTTTGAGAGTGCTTTTCGGCAGAAGCAGTCAGTTTTATAAAAAGCTTTATGATAAAGGCATCATAAACTCCACCTTCGGCGCTTTTTATGAGTATGAGGACAGCTGTGGCTACGCCGCGTTCTGCGGAGAATCCGAGCATATTCCCGAGATGGAAAAAGAAATTTTTGCCACCCTGGAAAAGGCTAAAAAGGAAGGCCTTGATAAAGACGCTTTTGAAAGAGCGAAAAAGGTTTACTGTGGCGAATTCCTTGACATTTTAGACCACATCGAAAGCTTCGGCAACGAATATATGATGTCATATCACAAGGGTGTAAATCTTTTTGACTATCCGCGCATATGCGAGGAAGTAACAATTGAAGATGCAATGGAAAGACTCTCTGAACTCTTCTGCGAATCGCAGTGCTCACTTTCCGTTGTCAATCCAAAGAAAAACTAAAAGGAAGAACGCTTATGAATAACATTTCATTTCCTAAACTCAATATTAAATTTGATGTAAATCCCATTGCAATAGATTTCCCTTTCCTGGGAGGTATCTATTGGTACGGAATTATAATCGCGCTCGGAATTTTGCTCGGCTTTCTATACAGCTCTGCGCTGGCGAAGAAGGAAGGGGAGAAGAGCGACACCGTAACGGATATACTCCTCTACTCAATCCCCGTATCGGTCATTTGTGCCCGTATTTACTATGTCGCATTCTCCTGGGAAAGCTACAAAAACAACCTTTCCTCCATATATAAAATATGGGAGGGCGGAATCGCAATCTACGGCGCGGTAATAGGTGCCGTGCTGACCGCTTTTATCTACTGCAGGGTGAAAAAACTCAATATCCTCAAGATTTTTGATATCTGCTGTCTTGGGCTTATGATAGGTCAGCTTGTCGGAAGATGGGGGAATTTCGTAAACTGTGAAGCGTACGGCGGACCATGCAACGCTCTTTGGGGGATGAGCATAAACGGAGGTGCGCCCGTTCATCCGACCTTCCTTTACGAATCGCTCTGGAACCTTATCGGTCTTATAATTCTTTCCGTACTACATAAAAAGCGTCCTTTTTACGGATTTACATTCTTTAACTATTTATCGTGGTACGGCGTGGGAAGATTCTTTATCGAAGGACTTCGTACCGACAGCCTTTATATAGGCGCAATGAGAATTTCGCAAATTGTCGCAATTGGGTGCGTTATCGGCGGAATTTATGCACTTTCTTACCTTTCGGAAAAAAATATTGCCCGAAAGGGAGCAAGGGAATAATAACCTATTGACTTATAATTGATTTCAATGTAAAATATAATTGCGTAATTAGTACGCATTTTAATGCAAAGGAGAGGTTTTATGAAAAACTCAAAAAGAATTATCACTTTAATTCTTGCACTTGTAATGGCTCTTTCAACTATGAGCTTTAGCGCACTTGCATCAAATTTCAGTGATATTACAAATGAAAAGGTGGCTGAAGCTGTTGCAAAGCTTGTTGCCAACGGCATCATCACAGGCTATGAAGACGGCACATTCAGACCTGATAATCAGATTACAAGAGCGGAATTTGCCGCTGTTGTAACCCGTATGAAGGGTGTTGCAAATACAGTAGCTCCTGACGCAAAGACAGGCTTTGCTGATCTTGATAACGACGAATCACGCGCTTGGGCACGCCCCTATGTAAAGGCTGCTGTTGACCTTGGCGTAATAAACGGCTTTGAAGACGGTACATTCCGCGCAGCTGAACCCGTTACATACGAGCAGGCAGTAAAAATGCTCGTTTGCGCTATGGGATATGAAGTTGTTGCACAGAGCGAATATAACAAGGCTGTTGCAGCTAACCCCAGCACAACAACATGGTCAACAGGCTATATTGTTGCAGCTAACAAGCACGGCTTCACAAAGGGTGCAGTAACAGGTAAGATTTCAGAACCCGCTTCAAGAGGCACAGTTGCACTTCTTACAAGCAACGCTATCGATGTTCCTCCGCTTCAGGTAAATCAGGACGGTAGCGTAGGTAAGGGCGATGCTACTGAAAGCGAAGAAAAGCAGGTTCAGGATTTCAAGGGCGTTGTAACAGGTACTTACTATACAGGTATTGATTCTCCCGTTGCAGGAATAAGCCTTAGCCAGATTAAGATTACAACAACTGAAAACGGCGAAGAAATTTATGACCTTGCTCCTTCAGTTGCTGAATCTATTGACTTTGAAGACCTTATCGGTAAGGGCGTAACTGCTTACTACAATACACTTGATAGACAGATTACAGCTATCACAAAGACAAACAACAAAACTACAGTAATCGATGAAGCATCTGTAATCCGTCCTATCGCTGATGGCGAAATCAAGTACTACAACGAAAAGAAAAAGACAACTTCAGTTGACCTTGATGACTACACAGTTATCTACAATGGTAAGTACATTCCTTCAAACAGCGACATTATCGATGACCTCGATGATGAATTCACAAATGGTACAATCGAGCTTAATGAAACTACAGGCAAGAAGGTTGCCAAGATCACAAGCTACGATGTTTATGTTGTAGACAGCTTCAACAGAACTACAGGCAAAATCACATTCAAGTATGGTGCAGGATTCTACACATTCCCCTCATCAACTGTTGATAAGCCCGAAATCTATGTTGACGGCAAAATTAAGGCATACGATTCACTTTCACTTCGTGCTTACAATGTAATCAATCTCATGGAAGCTCCCGAAGTAGGTGGTAATGTCCTTAACAAAATGTATGTTACTACAAAGTATTACAGCGGCAAGGTAACTGCAGAGCTTGACAAGGAAAGAACAGTTGAACTCGGCGGTAAGGAAGTAATTCTTACTAATGCTTACAACGAATTTGACGGCAGCGGCAAGGCTCCTTTCTCACTTGGCGACAGCTATAAGTACTATCTTGATCATACAGGTCAGATTGCTGCAATTGACTACAATGCACAGACATCAAGCCCCTATGAGCTCGGTTACATCATCGATGCTGACAGAGATAATGTAAACCTTATCAAGAAGGATAAGTCCTTTGCAATCGTTCCCATGAAGGACAAGGTAAAGATTGACGGCGTTTCAACAAATAATGAAGATGTTAAGGCAAAGCTTGAAGAAATCGCTGACGATCTCTATGGCGAAGACACTTGTGCACAGCCCGTAAAATATATCATCACAAACGGCGAACTTTCCGCAATCGATACAGCTGCAACAGCTGAAGGCGAAAGAGCAACTGCAATCGGTTCTGACAGCGACGATACATTCATCTACAACGATGGTGGTAATGCTACTACAAGTAAGACAAGCGTAACAGTCAGCGGAAAGCTTTATCAGGCTTCTTCATCAACTGTAGTTATCTATGTTCCTGAAGACAGAACTGCAGATTACAACTATTCAATTATGGCTCCTGCAAAGGCATTTGCATCAGGCGGAACACGCGAAGTTAAAGTATTCGGCGCAGATCCCGAGCAGAGAACAAAGCAGCCTACAATGATTCTTATCTACGGCGTTGACCCCGCATATGACTTTGTTTCATCAACTCCCTATATGATCGTAAGCAGCGTTAACAGAGCAAGTAGAGAAATTGTGGGTTACGAAAACGGCAGCACTGAAACATCTGTTGCAATTTCTGAAGACAAGTTCAAATCATTTGAAGATGATGACGCACTTGTAACATTTGAAGAAGTAGACAAGGGCGACGTTATCCGCTATGTTGAAGATGCAACAGGCGTAATTGCTATCGAAATGATTTACGATGCAAGCGATGAAGGCCTCCTTTACCAGGAAGGTCCCAGCGATAACTATATGTACTACAAGCAGATTACAACAAATGTTGGCGAACTTGCAATCAGATACGCAGAAGCATTTGATATTATCGAATCATCTCAGCTCAGCGTAACTACAGCAATGGGTGATAGTTATACAGATGCTGATAAGCAGGCATCAGGAAAGCTCTTCACATACAAGCTTTCTTCAGCGACAAAGGTTCTTACAATTGACGAAGAAGGCGAGCTTGTTATCCTTGATACTGAAGAAAAGTATACAAGCATCAGCACAGTTGAAGGCGGTTCAAGTGAAGTTATCATATTCACAAACGACACTACAAACAATCCTGCAAAGACAATTTATATTGTAAAATAAAACCTTTAAAAGTTTTAAGCGCGGCAACGAAAGTTGTCGCGCTTTTTTATTCACTTTTGCTCTTTACCTTCAAGCTTTTTTATGGTAAAATAAAGTTACTCTTTTGAAAAGGTGATTTTTATGAAAAGACGCACATCGAAACAAATAAATATAGGCGGAGTTTTAGTCGGCGGAAACGCACCGATAAGCGTGCAGTCTATGTGTAATACCGACACTCGTAATATTGAGGCAACTGTAGGACAAATCAAGGAACTTTCAGCCGCAGGTTGCGATATTGTGCGCCTTGCAATTCCCGATATGACTGCCGCAAAAGCAGTCGCGGAAATTAAAAAGCAGGTAGAAATCCCCATCGTTGCCGACATTCATTTTGACTATCGCCTTGCGCTTGAATGTGCAAAGGGTGGCGTTGACAAAATCCGTATAAACCCGGGAAATATCGGCTCATCGGATAGAGTAAAGGCTGTTGCGGACGAGTGTGGAAGCAAAAATATCCCCATCCGCATCGGCGTTAACGGCGGTTCTCTTGAAAAAGAAATCCTTGCAAAATATGGCGCCCCTACCCCTGATGCACTTTGTGAAAGTGCGCTTTCTCATATAAAAATTTTAGAAGACTGCAAATTCTACGATATTGCTCTTTCTATAAAGAGCAGCAGCGTGGAATCAACCGTCAGTGCGTATAGAAAAATTGCCGATATGATAGATTATCCTCTCCATGTCGGAGTGACCGAGGCTGGAACAGAGTTCGGCGGTGTTGTAAAAAACAGCAGCGGTATAGGAAGCCTTTTGCTTGACGGAATCGGCGACACTCTCCGCGTTTCGCTGACCGCACCTCCCGTGCGTGAGGTT
>JAZRFX010000190.1:0-1298 GCA_045643845.1 Clostridia bacterium
CTACTGCGATATTCAGAAGAAGATTGACGAGTATTTTGAAAATATTTACGGCAAGTATGCTGATCAGGCGAGAAAGGCTTACGAGCTTTGTGAAGAAGGAACTCTTTACTCATCATCATGGCGTTCATGGGATGAAACAAGCATCCTTTCAACACTTATCGGCTGGAACGGCTACACAGTTGATGAGCCTTTGTTCCGCGACTCACATCTCGGCGACGAGCTTATCGAAAAGGCTTATCACGCTGCAGAATGCTTTGAGGAAGCTCTCGATATTATGCGTGAACTTCGTACAGATGCACACCTCAGCATCAAGCTCAATGTTCCCGCTGTAATTGCACGCGGTGTTAACCCCTCACAGCATCAGAAGTTCAAGACAATCATCCCGATTTTTGACCGTCTTAATGAGGATATCCGCGGACTTAAGTACGGCGCAGACTGTGCAAGACTTCTTGCTCTCTTTGTTGAATATTATGAACTCCTTCATAAGAAAGAGGACGAAACAAAGATATGGGAAGAAATCTACAAGCTTGCAAACGAAATGAGCGAATACTCATACGCAGTTAAGTATCGCCATCCCGTTCCCAAGATTACAGTTAACGATGCACTTGACCGCTCAGGTATGAAGGAACTCTTCGCAAGAGTGTTAAGCGCAAGAAACCAGAATCTTAATAAATAACTTCAGACTAAGCCGAGGGGAGATAGCTCCTCTCGGCTTAAATGACATAAGGAGAAATATTATGAAGTACAGCATTATAGTATCGAAAGGTAATTTTAGCTCAATAAAAGATGCTGCATACGGCGAAAAAACTATTTCGTGGGCAGACTTTTCCTCCGACGATTGCAGAGCGTGTACAGAGTGTTTTGCCGCACTTGATGCAAAGAGCGTTTTATCGGAAAAGAAAGGCTTTGATATAGAAGTTTATGATATAACAGAGCTTCCCAAGGAGGAAGGCACACTCATTTTCCTTGGCGAAAAGTGTGCGCAGGAAGCAGCTCTTAAATACGACCTCGAATTCAAGAAGATTGAAGGGGAGGAGAAGTATCGTATTTACAGCGCAAAAAAAGATTCTCTCAATATCGTCCTTATTTACGGCGACAACCGAAAAGCAACCGCCTACGGTATGATTGAATATATGAATTACCACGGCATAAGATTTATTTCTCCCGATGCGTATTCTACAACCTATGTGAAAGAACTCGACCGCAGTGAAGAAACCGAATTTGAAATAATCGAAGCTCCTTCGTTTAAGTCAAGAGAGTCATATTCCGAATTTATGTATGACACGAGCGAGGATTTC
>JAZRFX010000191.1:0-8862 GCA_045643845.1 Clostridia bacterium
CAGGAAGTAATGGATGAGCGTGGCGGAGAAATTATTGTAATTGACAGCATGGGATTCTCCTGCATTTACGGGGCTCCGGTCATTCGTGCAGCATATATGCTCAGCGAAGGAAAAGGAAAAGACGAAATTGTAACTTTCATCAAAGACTCTCTTGAAAATTGTAAAACTTATTTTGTCGTTGATGAACTTACACATCTTAAAAAGGGCGGAAGAATCAATGCAGCAACACTTGTCCTTGCAAATATGCTTGAAATAAAGCCTGTTCTTGACATAAAAGGCGGACTCGTGGTTCAGGATGGTTCTCTTCGCGGAAGCAAAAAGCTTATGAAGAAGCTTGTAAATAAGGTGAAGTCTGACGGATATGATCTTTCGGGCAGAACTGTTATGATTGCACATTCTGCGTGTCCGGAAAATGTTGAAGAACTCAAAACTGAACTTCTTGAAGCATTCCCCGAAATAAAATTCAGGGAATTTCAGGTTGGTGCCGTTATCGGATGTCACGGCGGACCGCGTCTTGTAGGTTTTGTGATTTCAAACAAGTATGATTTTGATGATTTTGAGGGTTGATTATGTGGGTTGCAGATAAATGGAAAGATTATGAATGTATAGATACGGCGAATGGTGAAAAGCTTGAGCGTTGGGGAGATATTATACTTTGCAGACCCGACCCTCAGGTTATATGGGATGAAAAGGCTGACTCTTCAGCCTGGAAAAAAGTGAATGCTCATTACCACCGTTCTTCAAGCGGCGGAGGAAAATGGGAAATCAGAAAAGATTTACCCGAACAGTGGACCGTCAGCTACAGGGATTTAACATTCAATATTAAGCCTATGGGCTTTAAACACACGGGACTTTTCCCAGAGCAGGCAGTAAACTGGGACTATATGGCTGAAAAAATTAAAACCCGAAAAGGCGCAAAGGTTCTTAACCTTTTTGCCTATACAGGTGGCGCAACTGTTGCCTGCGCAAAAGCAGGTGCAAGCGTAACTCATGTTGACGCTTCAAAGGGTATGGTTCAGTGGGCAAAGGAAAACGCACGCTCAAGCGGGCTTGCCGATGCTCCTATAAGATATCTCGTTGACGATTGTATGAAGTTCGTAGAGCGCGAAATCCGTCGCGGTAATAAATACGACGCTATTTTGATGGATCCTCCGTCTTATGGTAGAGGCCCTGGTGGGGAAGTATGGAAAATCGAAGACTCTATCTGCCAGTTTGTACGCAGATGTGCTCTGCTTCTTAGTGATGAACCACTTTTCTTCATCATAAATTCCTACACAACGGGACTTGCTCCTACAGTGCTCACAAATCTTATGAAAATGTGTCTTCCCGAAGGCAAGATAGAGTCGAGCGAAATCGGACTTAATATCACAGCATCTTCTATGGTTCTTCCTTGCGGAGCAACGGGAAGATGGGAAAAATAGTATTGGATTGATAGTATGAATATTATTGAGGCAAAGGAACTTACCTTTTCGTACAAAAGCGATGAAAAAGAAAAGGTGGTTTTGGATTCTCTTAATCTTAATATTGAAAAAGGCAGTTTTACTGCGATTATCGGACATAACGGCAGCGGAAAAAGTACATTTGCAAAGCATATCAACGCAATTTTACTTCCATGTGGAGGCAGCATCAGCGTTTGCGGAATAGATTCCAGGGATGAAGAAAAGCTCTACGAACTCCGCAAGGCTGCAGGGATGGTGTTTCAAAACCCCGACAATCAGATAGTTGCAACAATTGTTGAGGAAGATGTAGCGTTCGGCCTTGAAAATCTTGGCATCGAATGGGAAGAAATGCACAAACGCGTTGAATCAGCTCTTAAAGCAGTCAATATGTATAAGTATCGCAAGCGTGCACCGCATCTTTTGTCGGGCGGTCAGAAACAGCGTGTTGCGATAGCGGGAATTCTCGCTATGGAGCCCGAGTGTATCATTCTTGATGAGCCTACGGCGATGCTCGATCCTAAAGGCAGAAAAGAAGTAATGGATACAATTTTGTCACTTAACCGCGAGAAGAATATCACCGTTGTAATGATAACTCACTATATGGATGAGGCTGCAAAGGCAGACCGTGTAATAGTCCTTGACCGCGGAAAAGTTATTTTGGATGATACTCCTCAAAAGGTGTTTGAATACGAAGAAATACTTTTGAATTTAGGGCTTAATGTGCCCGTTTCCACGGCGCTTGCACATAGATTAAGAGAAAAAGGAATTAAAATAGAAGGCAGCGTTCTTACCCCCGAAGAATGCGCCCGAGAAATACTTAAAAGGAAATAATTATGATAAAACTCAGGAATATTTCATATTCTTACAGCGCGAACAGCAGTGAAAATACTGTAGCGTTGAAGAATATAAATCTTGAAGTGAATAAAGGTGAATTTATAGGCATTGCAGGTCATACTGGCAGCGGAAAGACTACTGTTGCGCAAATTCTTGCAGGTCTTATAAATCCGTCGGATGGAGAAATAATTGTAAACGGAGAAAGTTTTTCCGATTACAAAAGTGCCGCTCGTGCACTTCGAAGCAAGGTTGGTATTGTATTTCAGTACCCCGAGCATCAGCTTTTTGAGGAAACTGTCTACCGCGACATTGCTTTCGGACCTAAAAACAAAGGGCTTTCCGAAGAAGAAATAGATGAGTGTGTAAGGAAAAGTGCGCGTCTTGCCAATCTTAAAGAGGAACTTTTCGAAAAATCTCCCTTTGAACTTTCAGGCGGACAAAAAAGGCGCGTGGCAATCGCAGGAGTGCTTGCTACAACGCCCGAGGTTTTAATTCTTGATGAACCTGCCGCGGGACTTGACCCATCAGGCAGAGCTCGTCTTTTAGAAGAACTTCGTAGAATAAGGGAAACGGAAGGGACAACCATCATCCTGATTTCTCATAGCATGGAGGATCTGGCTGAAAATGTTGATAGAATCATCCTCTTAAACGACGGCGAGAAAATAAAGGATGCACCTACGAGTGAGGTTTTCAAAGATTCGCAAACCCTTGAAGATTCAGGTCTTGAAATCCCTGAAATAACAAAGGTTATAAAGCTGCTTAATGAAAGCGGAATGAAACTTCCCGAAAATATTTTTACCGTCGAAGATGCGGCGGATGCAATCTATAAAGCGCTGGAGGTGGAGAAATGATAAGAGATATCACCATCGGACAGTATTATGATGCACCATCTCCCATTCATAAGATGGACCCCAGAACAAAGATTTTGTGGACTCTTTTGTATATGGTTGCGCTCTTTGTTGTGAACGGACTTTGGTCTTATATCGTGCTTACTGCTCTTACAGCTTTTGTTATAGCAGTATCAAAAATTCCGCTTAAATTTATGCTTCGCGGACTTAAACCGATAATTTTGCTTGTAATTATTACGGCGGCGCTTAATCTTTTTATGACACCCGGCGAAACGCAGCTTGCGTCCTGGGGATTCCTTACAATTACCCTTGAAGGCGTATATATGGCAACAAAAATGGCTGTAAGAATCATTTTGCTCATTATAGGAACATCAATTCTTACTCTTACAACTACGCCTACTGTCCTTACGGGCGGACTTGAGGTGCTTTTATCACCGCTTAAAAAAATCGGC
Organism: Clostridia bacterium; assembly: GCA_045643845.1. Classification (GTDB taxonomy): domain Bacteria; phylum Bacillota; class Clostridia; order UMGS1883; family UMGS1883; genus UMGS1883. The sequence continues at coordinate 3,574 of JAZRFX010000191.1, forward strand.
GTTCCGATATCCGTCTTTGTTACGATGATAGGTATAGCACTACGCTTTATTCCTACGCTCCTTGACGAAACAGATAAGATAATCAAGGCGCAGACATCGCGCGGTGCGGATTTCGAAAACAAGAATCCCATAAAGCGTATAAAATCAATGATACCCATCTTGATTCCGCTTTTTGTCAGCGCATTCAGAAGGGCGGACGAGCTTGCAGTTGCAATGGAATGTCGTTGCTACAATGCCGACGCAAAAAGAAGCAGTTATCGTCGCTTCTCATTTGGAAAATATGATTTTTATGCTCTTATGACTGCGATTATACTCGTGGCTATACTGATAGCTATAAAGGTTGTGCTTTAAATGAATTACAAAATGAAAATGGCATACGACGGCACGAACTATCACGGTTGGCAGCGTCAAAAAAACGGAATTACCGTTCAGGAGGTTCTTGAAAATGTTCTTTCCGAAATGTTTGGAAAAGAAACTGTGGTTACGGGCTGTTCAAGGACTGACGCAGGTGTTCATGCCAAAATATATGTATGTAATTTCAGCGGAGAAACTACAATTCCTGCTGAAAAAATTCCCTTTGTACTTAATACAAAACTTCCTGACGATATCAGAGCCTACAGCTGTGAAACTGTGCCCGAAGATTTTAATGCAAGGTTTCATACTGTGACAAAGGCGTATGAATACAAAATCGTAAATCGTCCTTTTCAGGATCCGCTTCTTCGCAATTTTGCGTGGCATTACCCCGTGGAGCTTGATATCGAAAAAATGCAGCGCGCCGCAAAAATAATAGAAGGAAAACACGACTTTGCGTCCTTTTGCGCGGCGGGAAGCGTTGTTAAATCAACTGTAAGAACCGTTACCGAACTGACCGTAAAAAAAGAAGGCGACATCATAACCGTGCGCGCAGCGGCGGACGGGTTCTTGTATAATATGGTGCGAATTATTGTCGGCACGCTCGTTTATGTCGGGAACGGAAAGCTTTCTGAAAATGATATAAAAGAGCTTATTGAAAAAAAGGACAGGCGAGAGATGGGAATTACCGCCCCGCCGCAGGGACTTTCGCTTGTGGAGGTTAACTATGAATAAACAAAAGATACTTACTATATTAAAAAACATAGCAGCAATAATAGTGGTTATTGCAATGTTTATAGTTATTTATTATCAGAACAGGGACCGCGACATATTTAAATTTGGAAAAGACGAAAGCAGTAAACTCATTGCAAGCTCCCAGAATAGTGGTGCTTTCTACGGCGGAGATATAGCAAGACTCGATGATAAGGTTGCCTTCCTTACAACAACTGATTTTACAATAGTAAATAAAAAAGGGGAGGCTGAAAGTATCCCGATGGCAATTTCAGATCCGAATTTGCATGTAAAGGGCGATTGGTCCGCCTGCTATGATGCCGATTCCAAGGAAATTGTAGCTTTGAAAAAAGCCTCTCAGGAATATACTGTAAAAACAAACAATAAAATAATCAGTGCAAAAATAAACAAAAACGGATATCTTCTGGCAGTAACTGAAAAAGAAGGATATAACTGTGAATGCGTTGTATATAATAGTAAAGGAGAAGCTATTTTCAAGTGGGATGTAAGTAAAAGCGAATTCCTCGATGGCGATATAAATGCTACTAATGATACAATAGCTTTGTCGTTGGCTTCAGCAGGAAATGATAAGCTTGTGGGAGAAGTTTCACTGATTGACATTACAACAGCGGAAGTTATCCGAAAAGAAACTTTTGATTCCGAAATTTTTTATTCGATGAATTTTAATAATGACGACACCTATGTTCTTTTGGGAAATGCTTCGCTGACCTACTTTAATTCAGACGGAACTAAAAGATGGGCTTATAAGTTCGTTGGCGATTCTCTTATAAAAGCCGATATTTCCAAAAAAGACAGTTTCATTCTTGCTTTTGACTCGGCAAACATTGCAAAAGGAAAATCTACGGATGTCAAAGTTATAAACAGTCTTGGCGAAGTTGTTGCGGAAAATAATTATACAGGAACACTTGATGCCATAAGTCAGAATGATGACTCAATAGCGTTGGCGTTCGGCAACAAAATTCGTATTTTGAATTCAAAACTCAAGGAAAAGAAACAGACCGAAGCGGAATTCAATATAAAGAAAATGGTTCTTTATAAAGATAGTAAGCATATATTTGTGCTCGGAAATTCGGGCGGAGATGTTATAGAATAGAGGGACGAATTATGATCGATATTGTTTTAGCGATTGTTTTGGCTTTATTTGCGTATCTGGGCTGGAAAAAAGGACTTTTAAAAACACTTTTGGGACTCGCGTCTACAATTGTTTCGCTTGTCTTGAGTATGATTTTATATAATCCCGTATCAGCTTTTATTGCAAAATCATCTTTTGGCGATTTCATAAGAGAGAATGTATACGAGTTTCTTTCAAAACAAGGGGAAAAGCTTTTGCAGACTGATCTTGCGGTAGAAACTGCAAGTACGCTTGTGATAAATACAGTCAGCTTCATAGCTATTATAATCCTTTCGAAAATTCTTGTAACTATTCTCTCAAATGTTCTCAACATAGCATCAAAGCTTCCTGTCATAAAGCAGGCGAATAAGCTTTTGGGCGGAGTTATAGGAATCCTCAGCGGTCTTTTGACCTGCTACATAGTTATTGGTGTTCTTAAAAATCTTTCCGCAAATGAAACTGTTTCTCAGATAATTGCAGGAATTGAAAATTCATCATTTGCCATAAAGTTTTACGAGAATAATTTTGTTTCTGATATGCTCTCAAAATTCATATAAAAATACGCCCTTGAAATAATTCAGGGGCGTATTTTTACTTAACATTAGCGACCAGCGCTTTTTAAAACATTTTTTTGATGCGTTGAATTTTCAACTCCGCTGCTGTGTCCGATTGATTTATAGAAATGAAGGTCAAAATGACCGTGAGCATCATTACCTTTGATGTAGTCATAGTTTGTGCCTGCGCCGTAATTATCGCTTCGCCAGCTTGTCCATTCTCCGCCTGGAGCGCCGTCGTTTCCTGCATGGAGCATTCCTGCAGCACTTGCGGCAATTGTCCTTCCTCCGATTTTAATAAGGACACTACGCTTGTTCCAGTTGAAATTACCACCCCATATTTCCTTCATTACGGCAGTATCCTTTGCCGTAAGCGGTTCGCAATCGGCGTGACCGCTACCGATGGTTCTTCTTGCATTAAAGCTTTTTCCCGTTGCAAGGTCAACTACTGTAAAATCAGCGTTTATCGGGACGACATACTGCGCCTCGCTGAACCATTCCAAAAGCTCGCCATATCCTGCTGGCGTTTCTTTTACGGGAATATTATGAACAGGAATTGTAAGCTTCATTCCGCTTGATATGTAGCTTGATTCATTGAGTGAATTTGTATCTAAAAGCTCCTGGAAAGGAATACCATATTTGATTGCAATATTCCAGAGCGTATCTCCCGAAACTACAGTATGAGTTTTGTATGTGATCGAAGGAGTTGTGGAAGAACTGCCTGAAGAATTCCCGCTTCTTTGCGGAATCTTTACAATATCGCCGATAAAAAGAGATGTGTCATCGGTAACTCCGTTTGCGGCGAGAAGCTCCGAAAGTGTAATTCCATATTTTTGCGAAATAATCCAGTATGTATCGCCTTTCTGAACTGTATAGGAGGTAGTATTGTCGCTGGAGGGAATAGTTATTTTTTGCCCCGCGTAGAGCATGGAATTATTCTCCGCTCCATTTATGGAAAGAAGAGAGGAGAGTGACACCCCACACTTTTTTGCTATAAGATAATATGTATCTCCTTTTTGTACGGTGTATGTGTTAGATGGAACGGTAATTACTTGCCCGACCATAAGGCTTGAGGAACTTGTCGCTCCATTAGTTTCAAGAACTGAATTTAGTGTCGTGTTGAATTTTTGCGCAATATTCCAATAGGAATCGCCTTTTTGCACGCTGTAGCTTACATTTGCAAGAGCAGTAGAGGGGATAAGAGCAATCGCCGTAAGCGATGCTATCATTTTTTTGTTTTTCATGTTTTTCAAACCTTTCTGTCTGCATATAATTAAACAGGCATACCGCAGACAAGTACGCATACTTAAATATTCTACAAAAAATCCGTAAATCTTTTATGTAAATAATGGAAAAATTTTGCGAAAATGTATTGACAACAAAGCTTTTTGCTGTTAGAATACCTATGGTTAGTTAGTCGTAACTAACCGAAGGGAGGACCATTATGAATCTTTTTCAGGCTGAAGAGGGAAAAGAATATATTATAAAAGAAATTCTGACAAACGATGATGAGCTTGATGCATTTTTGTTTTCGCTCGGTTGTTACAGCGGAGAAGCTATAACGGTGATAACACGCCTTAAAAATAGTTGTATTGTCGCTATCAAGGATGGGCGATACAACATAGATAAGCAGTTGGCGCAAGCTATAATCATTTAATTTTTTTTGATATTCGGTTAGTCTTGACTAACTTAAAGATAGGAGAAACCTTATGAAAATTGCGTTGGCAGGAAATCCTAACAGCGGTAAAACCTCAATGTACAATATCCTTACAGGCAAAAGCGAGCATGTGGGAAACTGGGCAGGCGTTACCGTTGAAAAAAAGGAAGCCTTACTTAAAAAAAGCTTTTATAATAAAGAAGAAATTATGCTTATTGACCTTCCTGGGACATATTCAATGTCGCCTTTCACGGCTGAGGAAGGCGTTACGAGTTCCTTTATAAAGAACGAAAATCCCGATGTTATAATTAACATTGTCGACGCTACAAATTTGAGTCGTAGCATCTTTTTCACAACACAGCTTCTCGAACTTGGAATTCCCGTTGTCGTTGCACTTAATAAGAGCGACCTTAACGAAAGGAAAAAGACGGTTATAAATGAAAAGCTTCTTTCCGAAAAACTCGGCTGTCCCGTAGTAGAAACAGTTTCTACCGTTGGAAACGGACTTACAGAACTTATTCTTGCGGCTGTTTCGTTCGCAGGAAAGGAACAAAAAGCGCCTTTTGTTGAGGAAAAATCCGACCTTGTAAGTAAATCCTCCGCAAGAGCGGCTGACAGAAAGCGTTTTGAATTTGTGAACGCAATTGTAAAGGAAGTTGAAACTCGAAAAATACATACAAACGAGAAAAACATTCAGGATAAAATAGATAAGGCAATTACTAACAAGTGGCTTGGCATTCCGATTTTTGCGCTTATTATGTTCCTCGTTTTTGATATTTCGCAGTCAACACTTGGCCCATTTCTTGCCGACATCCTTACAGGCTGGATAGATTCCTTCTATGCAAGTCGGATCGTAGCCATGT
>JAZRFX010000192.1:0-1354 GCA_045643845.1 Clostridia bacterium
GACTGCGGAAGAAATTGCGCTCTCCCATCCGCCGAAGAAGGTATTTCCCACGCCCGAAGGGATTCCCGTTATGGCGCATTCAATAGTTCCGCCGACGCTGTCGCCAGTTTCTTTCGCTGCGAGGATTTCTTTTTGCATTTCTTCGCCGCGCGCGTCATTTATAACGGGGAATTCTTTGTCGCCGACAAAATCGTTTTTATTTACTGCCGTCGGGCTAAATCGGTCGTCCTTGACATTTACGATTGATGAAATATGCGCGCCGATATGAATTCCTTTTTCTTCAAGCATCTGCTTTAATATGCCGCCTGCGATACAAAGAGGCGCTGTAAGCCTGCCTGAAAATTCGCCACCGCCTGCCATATCGTAATCGGTTCCATACTTGGAATACGCCGAAAAATCGGCGTGCCCCGGGCGGGGAATTCCTTTAAGATTATCATAATCGTTTGAGCGTTTGTTTGTGTTTTTAATTACCGCGCGGAAGGTTTCACCGTTTGTTACGCCGTCTGTCACGCCCGATGTTATTTCGGGACGGTCGGGTTCTTTTCGGGTTGTTGAGAATTTATCCCTCCCTGGTGCACGGCGAAGCATAAATGAGGAGAGCTTTTCCTCGTCTATCTTAAAGCCTTTGGGAAGTCCGTCAATCGTAACGCCGATTTCTTCCGAATGCGACCTGCCGAATATAGATATTCTGATTTTGTTTCCGAAATCAAAGCTCATTGACTATACCTCCCAACGCCTTGAATTTTTCATAGAAATCGGGGTAGGATTTTTCTACCGCCATTGCATCTTCTATTACAACATCGCCCTTTGAGATAAGCGATGCTACTGCGCCGCTCATTGCGATACGGTGGTCGTTTGCGCTGTTGACCACGCCACCTTCAAGCGATGCGCCCGTTACATATATATTATTTTCGTCAAAATCTATTTTTCCGCCGAGGTTTCTTATCATTTCCGCGGTAGTTTCCACGCGGTCACTTTCCTTCATACGAAGGCGGTTTATATTGCAAAATGTACTTACTCCGTCCGCACCGCTTGCCGCTACACAAAGTATCGGGACAATGTCGGGGATGTCACTGCAATCCACCTCCACCGCGTGAAGTTTTGACTTATAAACTGTTACTTTATCATTATCGCGCACGATATTCGCGCCCATTTTCAAAAGTATTTCAACTATTTTGCTGTCGCCCTGACAGGTTCTTTCGGGAAGTGCATCCATCGTTATACCATTTTCGCTTGAAAGCGCACCTGCTACAAGGAAAAATGCCGCGTTTGAATAGTCGCCCTCCACACAAAATTCATTCGGCGATGTGTATTTTTGCCCTGCGGATATTATAAAGGAATTATCCTTTTTTTG
>JAZRFX010000193.1:0-7442 GCA_045643845.1 Clostridia bacterium
GTAAAACCATCTTAATCAGTTTCTCTGGAAGGAGGAAATCAATTTGAAAGACCGCAAAACAATTAAAACAGTTCTAATAACAATTGCTTCAACAGTCGTGTTTATTGTTGCGCTTGCTTTTGTCTTGATAATCAAAATAGATTTCCCCTATAAGAAATTCTACAAGGTGGCTTCTATAATTGATGCCTCATATGTCGGAGAATATGACCGTAAAAAAGTTGAGGAAGCGGCAATAAACGCGCTTCTTGGATCGATAGATGACGATTATGCGGCATATTACAACGAAGATGAAATAGACGAACTGATGACTCTCATCGATGGATACTATGTCGGTGTCGGCGCTGAAGTTTTTGCCAATACGGAAAAAAAGCGTATTGAAATAGCTTCAGCTATTGCAGGCTCGCCCGCGGAAAAGGCAGGAATCAAAAGCGGAGATCTCATAAAAGAAATCGATGGAAAAGAATATAAAGATTCCGAAATCAATGATGCTATAAAGTATCTTAAAGGAATCGGCATTGAAAATCCTCTTGAAAAAGATGTTAAGATAACACTTATCCGCGGTGAAGAAGAGTACTCGGTTACGCTTAAAAGAGAAGATATAAATATGCATAAGGTTACTTCGCAGATAATAGAGGATATATGCTATGTGAATTACAGCGGATTTACCGAGTCGTCGTATAAAGAATTCAATGAAATAGTTAAAAATCTTGACAAATCCGTAAAAGGGCTTGTTATAGACCTCCGCGGCAATCCTGGGGGCGAGCTTAACAGCGCAATCAATATGTGCGACATCTTTTTAGAAGATGAAGTTGTTATGTACACTCTCGATAAAGAAGGAGAAAAACATATTTATAAAGCCAAAAAAGGAAGCGTAGATATTCCGCTTGCGGTCATTGTAAATGGAAATACTGCAAGCGCTTCCGAGGTTTTTGCAGGAGCTATCAAAGCTCATAAAAGAGGTGTGGTAGTAGGGGAGAAAACCTTTGGAAAAGGGGTTACCCAAAGTGTAATTTCATTAAATCCTTTAACCCCCGCTGACGGAGCTGTAAAGCTTACAACATACAAGAATTATACTCCTGACGGAAAATGGATAAACGACGGAATAACTCCTGATATAGAAGTTTCCGCCCCGACCGTTACGGGAGATATAAAAGAAGATCAGGCCTTTTTGGAGGCTGTAAAGAGTTTGAAAAAGGATAATTAATCAAATGAAAAAGAAAATATTAGCGTGTGCCTTGACAGTTATAATGCTGCTTTCTTTTTCATGCGCATTTGCGGCGCCTGAAGAGGGAAAGGAACAAGTGAATATTGAAGAAAAAATAACCTCGCTTACGGCCAAATCCCCGCATGTGCTTCTCCTGGATTTAAAAACGGGGGCAGTTCTTTATCAAAAGGGTGCGGATGACAAAGTTTATCCCGCAGCGCTTACAAATATTATGACGGCGCTTCTGGTGCTTGAAAATTGCAACCTTGAAGAACTTGTACCTGCCAGCGATACGGCTATTTCAAATGTCGCAGCGGGCGATAGCAAGATGGGAATCATAAAGGATGAAAAGCTTTCCGTAAGACAGCTTCTTTATGGAATGATGCTTTCTTCAGCTTCTGATGCGGCAAATCTTCTCGCGGAAAAAACATCGGGAAGTATAGATGCGTTTGTAACCTTGATGAATAAGCGCGCGGAAGAGCTTGGTATGAAAAACACTTGCTTTGCCAATCCGACAGGCGAGCACGATGAACGCCACTACACAACGGCATCGGATATGGCAATACTTGTTCGCGAAGCTATGAAGAACGAAACCTTTGCGGAAATTGTAAAGGCAAAATCATATAGTATTCCTGCGACGGAAAAGTGCAATACTGCACGAAAAATTACCAATAGAAACCACTTTGTAAGTAATCTTTTAAGAAAAGATTATTATTATGAGTACTCAACAGGCATAAAGACGGGCTACAGCAATGAGGCTAAAAGCTGTATAGCAGTTTCGGCGGAAAAAGGCTCCATATCCCTTCTTGCGTTAGTGTTTGAGGCTGACACGGTTGATAATATCGCACTCAGCTTCCGCGATGCCAGAAATCTTTTTGACTATGTTTTCAAAAATTATGTATCGCAGACAATAGCAAAGAAAGATGAGATTGTTGCCCAGACTAATCTTGAAAATGCAAGGCGAGAGAAAAAGCTCATTCTTAAAACACAAAATGAAGTGTCTTTCATAAAAACAAAAGACACCAAGGATGTGAAAATCACACATAAAGATGCTATCCCGCAGAAAGTAAGCGCTCCGATTAAGGAGAACGCAATAATAGGTACTCGAGAATATTTTGTTGACGGAAAGTCAATTGGTATGGTAAATCTTATTGCAAAGAAAAGTTATAAGCTTGATCCTATAACCTTTATTGTTAACAAAATGATAGCGTTTGTCACATCACCGTGGCTTTTTGTTGCAATAGCATTAGCGATATTTATCTTTATTATGGCAGAGCGCAGACGCAGAAGAATCCTTCGTCGTAAAAGAAGCGAAGCACGAAAAAAAAGAAATCGTGAACTTATGGAAAGTATTTATAAATAAAAAAAATCCGATTGGGTTGCAGCCCAATCGGATTTTTTGCTTGGATTAATAATTTTCTTTTCTTACTTCGAAATAAGCCTGAGGATGCTTACATACGGGGCAAAGATCGGGAACTTTTTTACCCATTACAAGGTGTCCGCAGTTTCGGCATTCCCAGATAGTTTCTTCAGCCTTTTCGAATACCTTCTTCATTTCAACATTGTTGAGAAGAGCGCGGTATCTTTCTTCGTGAGTTTTTTCAATTGCTGCAACCATTCTGAACTGAGCAGCAAGTTCAGTAAAGCCTTCAGCTTCAGCATCTTCAGCGAAAGACTTGTACATATCTGTCCATTCATAGTTTTCGCCTTCAGCGGCAGCCTTAAGATTTTCAGCTGTACCACCGAGGAGCTCAAGAGCCTTGAACCAGAGCTTAGCGTGCTCTTTTTCGTTGTTAGCAGTTTCTTCAAAAATTGCGGCTATCTGCTGATAACCTTCCTTTTTTGCAACTGATGCAAAATAAGTGTACTTGTTTCTTGCCTGTGATTCGCCTGCGAATGCAGCAAGAAGGTTCTGTTCTGTCTTTGTTCCTTGGAATTTCATAAAAACACCTCTTTAAATTATTATTTCCAAGTTGCGCGATTTTACACAACTTAAATTAATTTTCAATTTCACAAAGCTCGTATATAGCTTCCCAGATATCTTCGCTTCCCATACCTGTTTCTGCGCTGAACGGCATCATAATATCGTCGTCCTCAAGCTCTAAAGTATAGTAAATCTCGTCAAGATGCTCGTTTAATTTGGTCTTTGCAATCTTGTCACATTTTGTAGCCACTACGAAAACAAAGCCGTGTCTTTGACGGATATAGTCAAGCATCAGGATATCATCCTTTGTAGGCTTGTGGCGTGCATCTACGAGAAGAACGGTGCAGGCAAGCGTTTCGCGGGTATCAAGATATGTTTCAATCATATTACCCCATTTTTTCTTTTCTTCCTTGCTTACCTGAGCGTAGCCGTAACCTGGAAGGTCAACGAAATTAAGCGTATCATCGATGTTATAAAAATTGATTGTAGCAGTCTTGCCTGGCTTTGAACTCGTACGGGCAAGACTTTTTCGATTCAGCATTTTGTTTATAAAAGAACTTTTACCGACATTACTGCGACCTGCAAACGCAATATCGGGAAAACTTGTATCGGGATATTGCTTGGGAGATACTGCAGAAATTGTCAGATTAACATTGTGTATATTCATGCTTTTCAGTCCTTTCTTTAACGAATGCGGTAGAGTGGATTTTATCCTTCTTGCTTTGGGGAAGAAGGGCAAGCTTTAAAACCTCACTTGCGTGACTTACGCTATGGAATGTAATTTCCTTTTTAATATCTTCGGGAATTTCCTCTAAATCCTTTAAGTTATCTTTAGGGATAATAACATTGCGGATTCCTACTCTGTAAGCTGCAAGCGTTTTCTCCTTAAGTCCGCCGATAGGAAGAACCCTGCCGCGAAGTGATATTTCGCCCGTCATAGCAATATCGCTGCGAACGGGAATGGAGGAGAGGGCGCTTGCAAGCGCAGTTGCAACTGTAATACCTGCACTCGGACCATCTTTAGGAACGGCACCTTCGGGGAAGTGGATATGTATATCCTTTTTCTTGTAAAATTCAGAATCGATACCAAGCGACGGAGCGATTGAGCGTACAAATGATATTGCTGCTTCAACCGATTCCTTCATTACTTCGCCGAGCTTTCCTGTAATCTGAACCTTTCCTGTGCCATCAAGTGAAATCGCTTCACACTGAAGCATTTCGCCGCCTACCTGTGTCCAGGCAAGACCGTTTGAAACCCCGACAATCGGTTCTTTGGAAATTTCATCATCCACATATTTTTTTGCGCCGAGATATAAAGAAAGGTTTTTCTCCGTTACGGAAACTGAATTTTTGCCCTCGGAAAGAGCAACAACACATTTTCTGCACAGCGTAGCTATTTCGCGTTCAAGCTTTCTTACGCCACCCTCACGAGTGTAGGAAGCGATAATTTCTCTTAAAGCACCATCTGAAATTTTAAGATTCTTTTTATCTATTGCGTGTTTTTCAAGCTGCTTGGGAATCAAATGCTTCTTGGCAATATTGAATTTTTCATCCGCAGTATAGCTTGAAAGTTCTATTATTTCAAGTCTGTCGTGAAGCGGGGCGGGAATGGTTGACATATCGTTCGCCGTCGCTATGAAAAGAACCTTTGATAAATCAAGTCCAACTTCAAGATAGTTATCTCTGAAAGAAATATTTTGCTCGCTATCAAGAATTTCAAGAAGGGCGGAAGCGGGATCTCCCTTGTAATCCGCACCTATTTTGTCAATCTCATCAAGAAGTATGAGCGGATTTGACGATTTAGCCTGCTTGAGCGCATTTACAATTCTGCCTGGCATAGCGCCGACATATGTTTTTCTGTGACCACGAAGCTCTGACTCATCCTTCATACCGCCGAGGCTTATTCGTGCATACTTTCTTCCCGTAGCTTCGGCAATTGACTTTGCAACCGATGTTTTGCCGACACCGGGCGCGCCTAAAAGACATAAAATACTTCCCTGCGGAGAACCGCTTCGATTTATAACTGCAAGCTGTTCAAGAATTCTCGTTTTAACCTTTTCCATACCATGATGGTCACGGTTTAATATCTTTTCAGCCTCTTCAAGACTCGTATTTTCTTCAGTATAAGTTTCCCACGGGAGAGAGCATACAAGGTCGATATAATTCCTCGAAATATTGCTTTCGGGAGAAGAAGGGGAGAGCTTTCCTAAAACACGAAGCTCGCGAAGTGCTTTTTCATATACTTCTTCGGGCATAGGCACGCTTTCGATTTTTGCCCGAAGCTCTGCCATTTCATCTTCAACATCGTCGCCAAGCTCCTCGCGGATTGCTTTAAGCTGTTCGCGAAGATAATATTCCTGATTATGGTCATCCATCTGCTGCTTGACTTTAGCGGCGATGATATTTTCAACATCAAGAATCTTGACTTCCTTAGTCATAATATCAATCAGCTTGAGAAGCCTCTTTTTGACATTCGTAATTTCAAGAAGCGCCTGCTTGTCGATGTTATCACGAAGAAGATTTGACGCAATCGTATCGGAAAGAGCGGAAGGATCCGTTTCGGGAAGCTCCTTCAAAAACTGCTCCGATTTGAGCTTTGGATTAAGTTCGATATAGTCGTTTATAAGATAGTGAATCTGATTTAAAAACGCTGAATATTCCTCGACGGAGAGGTTTTTGTCGGAAGAGTTTTTATAAGTTACCTCGCCCTCGTAGAGCTCTTCTTTGATAAAAGAACCGTTGAGCTTACCTCTTGACTGACCTTCGACAAGTATTCTTGCACATCCGTCGGGAAGCTTTAAAACCTGCTTTATTTTTGCGATTACACCGAAAGTATTCACATCATTTTCGGTGGGGTTTTCGATAAGTTCATTCTTTTGTGTTGCGAGAAAAATGAGTCCGTCTGATGAAATAGCCTTCAGCACGGCGTTTTTACTCTTTTCACGAGCAACATCAAAATGGAAAACCGTCTTCGGAAATATAACAAATCCGCGAACGGGAATTATCGGAAGAATTGATTTTTTTACTGGCATAATAAATTGTCCTTATTTTATAGTGGTAATATATGTTTCGTAATCGGGTGTAAAGACGATACTTGCATTCTTTCGAATTGTTTCTACATATTCAGAAGTAGTCATTTGTGCAATCGAGCTTTTGTATTCGGAAACAGCCTCGTTGAGATACTTCTCGTTAAAGGGTAAGCGGTAGATTATATGGTAGCCGTAATCTGTCTTTACGGGAGTCTTTGTGTAAGTGTTTTCGGAAAGTGCAAATGCCGCCTCTTCGAAAGGTGCTACCATTTCACCTTTTGTAAATGTGTAGCCTTCAGCTGTTGCGCCCGGGTCAATGTTATGCTCTTTCATAAGAGTATCAAAGTTTTCGCCTTTTTCGATTTTTTTGATGATTTCTTTTGCGAGAGCTTCATCTTCTACCAAAATGTGCTTTGCTGTAATATAAGTTTCTTTGATTTTCTTTTCAATCTCTGTGGAGTCAACATCCTTCTTGAGATTTTCGTCATAAATGCTATTTATATAGCTGTCGAAAAGGAAAGTCTTTTTTGCGAGGGTTTCAAGGTCTGCAGGAGTCATTTTTACAGTGTCGCAGAAGTCGGCAAAATCTTTTTCATCGGCAAAAGAAAGCATAAAATCAGCGTAGAGGGAATCAACTTCCTTTTTTACTTCTTCTTTTGCTGCGTAGCCTGCTTTTTCAGCTTCAGCACAACCTGCATAGATAAGCTTAATATCGCTCACAGTGTTTTCAACGATGTACTTCGCAGCGGAAATACCATCGATTGTAAGTGTCTGCAATGTGCCGCTTGGAGTGTAGTTATCTGCGTATGCGCGAAGATTATTATCGTTTGCATCCTGCATAACATAGAAATTGAGAATACCGCCGTTTACGGGAGTGCCGTTAACAGAAAAAAGCTCCTTTTCCGCATAGGGCGCGAGAGAGTTTGTATCAAGTTCATAAAACTCTTTTGCGGGCTTTTCGCCGATATAAACTGTGTTTGTGTTACCGTCCCAGGAAACTTCTTTTCCGAGAGCCTCGGAAACTGCGCGAACGGGAAGGTAAGTCGTTCCGTCAATAATGAAGGGTTCAACTGTAGTTCCGTTAGCATCCTTGGGTGTGATTTCCTTGCCGTCAATTACAATCTTTATATTGTTGTAAACTGCAGTTACGGTCTTTGAAATGCTGTCTGCAAAAACAGCACCTGAACTGATTACAAGCGCTACACATACGCCTGAAATAAATCCTTTGATTTTATCTTTGTTAAACATAAATTTTCGCTCCTTATTCGTAAAATTTCACAAATAT
>JAZRFX010000194.1:0-4251 GCA_045643845.1 Clostridia bacterium
AAGGTTGAGCTTACAAACGGCGAAAACGATGTTGTTGTTGGTACAAACTGCGGTATGGCGATTCGCTTCAACGAAAAGGATGTTCGTTCTATGGGCCGTGTAACCCGCGGTGTTAAGGCGATTACTCTCCGTGGCGACGACTATATTATAGGTATGTGCCTCGCAAATGAGGATACACAGCTTCTCGCAGTAACCGAGTACGGTTATGGTAAGAGAACCGAGCTTGACGAATACCGCGTACAGACTCGTGGCGGTGTTGGTATCAAGACATATAAGTGCAGCGAGGTTACAGGTAATGTTGTCGGCATCCGCTCCGTTAAGGATGATGAAGATATTATGATTATCACATCCGAAGGCGTTATCATAAGAATTCCTGCAAGCGGTATCAGTACAATCGGCAGAAGCACCAAGGGTGTAAGACTTATAAGACTTCCCGAAGGCGTGAAGGTTGTTTCAATCGGTATTACCGAGCACGAAGAACCCGAAGAAGAAGCCGAGGGAGAAGCAGTTGAAACTGTTGAAACAGCGGAAAATACACCTGTTGAAACACCCGAGGCTGAATAAAAGGGGGTTATCGGATGAACGGACATGATGATAATTCCAAAACATTGCAGTTTGAAGCGGTAAAGGAAGAGTCTGAAATAGTAAAACCGCAGCAAAACCGCAGTGTGAACGATGAATTTTCAGTAGCAAGGAAAGGCCGCGGCTACGAAATAAACGAGAAGAAGGAAAGCGGAAACGGCGTTCTTATCGCATTGATTTGCGTGTTGACAGTTCTTCTTATCGGTGCAATTGTGCTGGCTGTCTTTGTTATAAAAGGCGACAAAAAAGCTCCGCAGCCCGAAACGGAAGAGGCAGTCGTAGAAAAGACCGAGGAGGAAGAAGTTCCCGAGGTTCAGAATACAACAATTTCGTGCGATTTGGTTTTTTATCCTAAAACTATGACGGAAAAGGATGACGGAAGCTATAGAGTTAAGGTCGATTTCCTTGATTCCGACGGCGCGATTTCCAAAACGGAAAGAATTTTCATAAATGAGGATACCGATATCCGTCAGGATGGCGAAAGACTCGCGCTCGAGGGCTTCCTCTATTATATGGAAACGGCTGAAAACGGCGATGAAATCGTATTCAAGGGCGAAATCTCCGAAGAAGATTTAATCGCAATAACTCTTTCTTTCCAAACTCCTGTCGAGGAAGAAATCGTTTCAGAAGAACAGACAGAGGAAGATGAAATGAAAGCTTTTGAAGAAGAAGCCGAAAAAATCTTCAACGAAGTAGACGGAATATAAGAAAAACCCACACCTTTTTGGTGTGGGTTTTTTCTTTTAGTCTATCAATGTATATTCAAGCATTTCAAAGTGGATACGGCTTCCTATTGTTGCGCCGAAGGGAAGAAGCGAAAGGGCTATAAAAACCTCGTTTCCGCTGTCAATATCCTTTATATAGGCGTATTCGCCTTCAATTCTTGTTAATATATAATCTTTTGGCTCCATAATATCTCCTTTGGGGCGTTTTCGTTAATTGACCAGGATAACTTCCTGTGTCGCCTGATTCCAGTAAACCTCGGCGCCAAGACTTTCCGCAATAAATCGCACGGGAGTGTAGGTGCGGTCGTTTTGCACGAAGGGAGCAACATCAAGCTTTTGATAATAGCCGTTTGCAAAGGAGCCTTCTTCATCAACTCGCATATCGATGATGTTTCCGTCCGCGCCTGCTATACGGATATAGCGCGCATCGCTGTTCCACTCAACTGTCGCACCTAAACTTTCCGCAACGAATCTGACGGGGAGCATTGTCCTGCCGTCCTTTATTATGGGAGCGACATCGTTTGTGACGGATTTGCCGTAAAGAGAGGCTTCCTTTTCATCAATCTTCATTATGATACAATCGCTTCTCTTTGCCCATTTTGCATAGAGAGTCACATCTTTATTTGAATAGAAGGGGTAATTTATCAGGGGAGCGTTATCCTCGGGAGAAAGGCTCCAACCTAAAAGAACGAAGCCCTCTTTTTCGGAATAAGGAGCGCTATCAATACCTTCGCCGAGCTGTGTGGGAGGAACCGCGCTTCCGCCCTGCGCGTCAAAGGAGTATGTAACAATATTTTCCTCAATCCTTTCCGCAACTTCTTCCTGGAATCTGATTGAAGTAGTGGGCTTTTTCTGAATGTAGCAAACATCTTTTAAAAGCGGGCTTCCTGTAAATGCCGCCTTGTTAACCATCTTCAAGGTGTGAGGCAAAGTGATGTGAGAAAGCGCGGGGCATTGCGCGAACGCATTTGGATAAATTTCGGTGCAGCCTGCTTCCACAACTGCGCTCTCAAGCTTTTCACAGCCTGAAAAAGCATCCGAGCCGATGGCTTTTACGCTTCCGGGAATTGTTATTGTTTTTAAATCCGAGCCTGAAAAAGCGGATGCGCTGATGGAGGATACCCCGTGAGGAATTGTTATATCTTCAATACCGCTTAACGCAAACATCTCCCTGGAAATAAACTTAATCCCCTTGGGAAGATTTATGCTTTTAAGCTTGGGATTCTTTGCGAAAACCGATGAGCCGAAGAGGGTACAACTCTCGGGCAAAATTACCTCTTCGAGATTTTCACAGTCTTTAAAAGCACCATTGTCAATAGCGGTTACACCTTCGGGAATTGTGATTTTCTTAATGTTGGGACAGCTTGAAAACGCAGAATTTCCGATAAATTTTACGCTATCGGGGATTTCAACATCCTTAATACCGTCGCAGGAGAGGAAAAATCCCGCGGGGATTTCCTCAATGCCTTTCGGGAATACAACTTCGGTAAGCTTATCGCTGTTATAGAAGCAACGATTGCCCATCTGGACAATTGTGTCGGGGAAGATTACGGAAGTTAAATTTTGCTTTGCGGCGAAGGCTGCAGTTTCAATTTTTGTTATGGGGTAGCCTTCAACCCTGGCGGGAATTTCAACCTCGCCTATGGCGTAGTTAACGGTTTCAATAGTTCCTTCGCCATTGACTACCTTTATATTACAGCTTAAATTGTCGTCAACATAAAGAAGCTTCTCCTCATAGGGATAAAGACAACGAAGTCCTTCCTGAATATAGCTTGTGAATAAAGAGTCAAGATACGCTTCAATCTTTTTCCATTCGTTAAAGGTGCCTTCGTAATAGAAGGGCGTGTAGCGATGGTTGTTGAACGCTGTTTCGGCAACATTTTTTACGCTTGAAGGGATGTAAACGCCCTGCTTCAGGCTTGCGCCCTGGAAAATGTTTCCTTCAACACTTGTAACGGAGTCGGGAATGACAAGCTTTTCAAGACTTGCGCACTTGTACGCCATGCCCACGGGAAGATATGTCAGGGAGTTTGAAAGGGTTAATTCCTTGAGGGCGGTGCATTCGTTAAAGCATTGGTCATCAATATATGTAACGCTGTCGGGAAGGTGCATTGCTTCAAGCTTTGCGCAGTTCGAGAATGCTTTTTTGCCTATAAAACGCACGCTGTCGGGAATTTCGATGTTTGTAAGATTGGGGCAGTTATAAAATGCGTAATCGCCAATAGCTGTTACGCTTTTGGGAATGACGGAAGAACCACAGCCTGCAACAAGCGTGTTTGTCGCTCTTTCGATAACGCAGTTTCCCTCGGAATAGTAAACGGGGTTGCCCTCCTCAACCGTAACCGAGGTTAAATTTGCGCAGCCTCTGAAAAGCCCTGTGCCGATTTTCGTAACCGACGCGGGAATGGTTATGCTTGCGATAGTTTTATCGTCGAGATCGTAATTTTCCAAAGTGCCTTCCTGTGCAAAAACAACAAACGAAGACAAGAGAATAGAAAAAATCGTGATAACGGAAATCAATTTAATCAAGCGTTTCATTTTGTGCTCCTTTAGTTATGTCATTTTTTAATATTATATCATATTAAAAAGAAAATGGCAATAAAATAGCACCATCTTTGTTGCTGGTGCTAAATCGCATTCATCATTTTTTGTTTTTTCCATAAGTTTACAGTTTAAAATTTGCTTCTCAAATATTATGAGCCTCGCATACGCTCGGCGTTGTGATATGATTGCTTTAATTTTAAACTTGGCGAAGCCAATCATAGCGATGCGAAGCACCTTTAAACTCATAACTTGCCCAAAGGCAATCATAGTTGTTCTCAAAGAGATAAAAAAATACTCTGCCGAAGCAGAGTATTTTTGAATTCGACCAAAGGTCGGAATTATCTCTTTGAGTTCTTTGGCGAGCGTCACATTGTGTTCCATTACATTTGCCAATGTGCGA
>JAZRFX010000195.1:0-1695 GCA_045643845.1 Clostridia bacterium
CCGTGTATATCCCGGTAATTTCTTCGCTCCCCCCCAGACACCCCAGCAGTATAAACAGCTTTTGATGCTCGGCGGTATGGACAGATATATTCAGATTGCAAAATGTTTCCGCGACGAAGACCTTCGTGCTGACCGCCAGCCTGAATTCACTCAGATCGACCTTGAAATGAGCTTCGTTGAAGAAGACGATGTTATGAACATGAACGAAGGCTTCCTTAAGAGAGTATTCAAGGAAGTACTTGACTACGATGTAACTCTTCCCCTTCCCCGTCTTACATGGCAGGATGCTATGGACAGATTCGGCAGTGATAAGCCCGATACAAGATTCGGACTTGAGCTTTGCGATATGAGCGAGCTTTTCAAAGATTGTGGTTTCAGCGCATTTGCCGATACAGTTAAAAACGGCGGCAGCGTTCGTGCAATCAATGCAAAGGGACTTTCAGACAAACTTACAAGAAAGACTCTCGACAATCTCGTTGAATTCGTTAAGACATATAAGGCAAAGGGTATGGCTTGGCTTATCGTGGATGAAAACGAAATCCGCGGTTCTATCGCGAAGTTCTTCTCTCCTGAAGAACTTCAGGCAATCGCTGACAAGGCTGATGCAAAAGCAGGCGATGTTATCCTCTTTGTTGCAGACCTTAAGGCAAGCGTTGTTTACGCATCACTCGGTGCGCTCCGTTGCGAAATTGCGAAGAGATTTGATCTTATCCCCGAAGGTATGTTCAATCTCCTTTGGGTAACTGACTTCCCGCTTCTTGAGTATGATGAGGAAGAAAACCGCTATGTTGCTATGCACCATCCCTTCACATCACCCAAGGATGAGGATATTGCACTTCTTGATACTGATCCTGGTAAGGTTCGTGCAAAGGCTTACGATATCGTTCTTAATGGTTACGAACTCGGCGGCGGTAGTATCCGTATCTATGATGCGGCTATGCAGCAGAAGATGTTTGAAACACTTGGCTTTACTCCCGAGCAGGCGCAGGAAAGATTTGGTTACCTTCTCAATGCATTCCGCTACGGCACACCTCCTCACGGCGGTCTTGCATATGGTCTTGATAGAATTGTTATGCTTATGGCAGGTTCTGATTCAATCCGCGATGTTATCGCATTCCCCAAGGTTAAGGACAGCGGCGAACTTATGATTCAGTCACCCGACGTTGTTGACCAGAAACAGCTTGACGAACTCGGTCTTGCAATCATAAATGGCGTTGAAAGAATTAAAGAATAATATACAAAAGCAGAAAGGAAGTGAGCACATTGGCGGCTGTAATTAAATATGTTGAATCCGATTCTATTGCTGAAGAAATAGGACTTGAAGAGGGCGATACCCTGCTTGAAATCAACAATACTGAAATCAAAGATGTGCTCGACTACCGTTATCTTATAAACGATGAATTTATAACTCTTAAAATTCTGACAAAGCAGGGCGAAGAGGTTGAAGTAGACATCGAAAAGGATGCCTATGAGCCTCTTGGTGTGGAGTTTGAAAATTCACTTATGGACAAACCTCTACACTGTACAAACAAGTGTGTGTTCTGCTTTATTGAGCAGCTTCCCAAGGGAATGCGCGAAAGTCTTTATTTCAAGGATGATGATACGCGTCTTTCCTTCTTTCAGGGAAACTATGTCACCTTCACAAATTTAAGCGATGATGAAATTGACAGGATTATCCGTCTTCGTATAAGTCCT
>JAZRFX010000196.1:0-4905 GCA_045643845.1 Clostridia bacterium
TAACGCAATGCGAATGTTACGGTATAAATAAAGCAGCACCGAACACAAAACGCAAATAAGGTAAAATCAAACAGCTTTTAATAAAATACTTTATAAAAGACTTTGGATAATTAATGTAGGAATCCGTTTTGACGGATTCCTTTTTTATAGACAACAAAAAAGGTGATAGCCACGGCTATCACCTTTAGTTTTTTATAATCTTCTCTAGTTAATAAGGAGATTATTTGTTCTTTGCAAAGCATTCGCTGCAGTAAACAGGTCTGTCATCCTTGGGAACAAAGGGAACCTTTGCTTCGCCACCGCATTCAGCACAAACAGCTGTATACATTTCTCTGCTTTCTCTGAGTGATGCTTTCTTTGCAGCACGGCAATCCTTACATCTCTGGGGCTCGTTCTGGAAGCCTTTTTCTGCATAGAATTCCTGTTCGCCAGCTGTGAACACGAATTCCTGTCCGCAATCTTTGCAGACTAATGTCTTGTCTTCGTACATTTTGAATCTCCTTACCTTTACCTAAAAAAATATTTTTTCACTCCGTATGGCTACCACGCCACTTGGAGCATATAGCAATTTAATTGGCAACTACTTTTCGGAAAAGATTTTTTCAAATTTCTTCTTAATTCGTTGCAAAGCGTTATCGACAGCCTTGGGAGTTTTATCAACCTCGCGGGCAATGTCAGCATAGCTTTTCCCCTGTAAATAGAGGGTTAATACGCACTGTTCAAATTCGGACAGCAGCTCTTTCATTTCAGCGCCAAGAGTATCCGCCTTTTCCTTTTCAAGAAGGATGTCTTCAGGATTTGTGCTTTTTGTATGACTTAATATATCTTCCAATGTAGGATCATCATCGTCGTCGGATACTGACTTATTTAAAGAAATATAAAAATTAAGAGGTGCATGCTTTTGTCTGCTGGCATTCTTTACAGCTGTGAGAATTTGCCTGGTAACACTAAGGTCGGCAAATGTTTTAAAAGTCACGCTACGCTCACTGCTGAAGTCCCTGACCGCCTTCAACAGACCAATCATACCCTCCTGAATTATGTCATCTCTATCGGCGCCTGCTATGAAATATGAAAGCGATTTGTTTCGCACATAGGGGATATACTTGCCAAACAAGTAATCAAGTGCACGGTCGTCCCCCTTTTGAGCGAGGGCAACCAAGTCTTCATCGCAAAATGAGGCAAAGCTTTTTTCTGATGTATTATCCATATAACTCACCCCACTATATAATTAACTATAACATTCTAAAATATTGTTGTCAAGGGAAAAAGTGCAGTAAATTGCACAACTGAAGACAATTTTCTGCACTTTTTTTGTATAATTTGACCAAAAATATGAAAAATATTCCACTTTATCTAAAATTCGACATCAGTCATCGATGTTACTTACCATCATTTCCTGAAATTCATTTCTGCTCATTAAAACCTTGCGGGGTTTACTTCCTTCGTGTGGCCCGATAATACCGCGTTCTTCAAGCTGGTCAATAAGTCTTCCTGCGCGGGAATAACCGACTTTAAGCTTTCTCTGAAGAAGCGATGCACTTGCCTGACCAAGCTCAACAACGATTTCGATAGCCTGCGGAAGAAGGTCATCAGCATCGGAATCGTCACCAGATGTATGGTCCTCAACACCGTTTTCAATGTGCTCGATTATATCTTCATTATAATGCGCTGATGAATCGGATTTTATGAAATCGACAATCTTTTCAATTTCTTTATCCGACACAAATGCACCCTGAATTCTCTTGGGCTTGCTTGCACCCATAGGAAGGAAGAGCATATCGCCCTTGCCGAGGAGCTTTTCTGCACCACCCATATCGAGGATGGTACGGCTGTCAATCTGGCTTGAAACACTGAATGCGATACGGCTGGGAACATTTGCCTTGATAAGACCTGTGATGACATCAACACTCGGACGCTGTGTAGCAATTACGAGGTGCATACCTGCAGCTCTCGCCATCTGCGCAAGACGACAGATAGAATCTTCAACCTCGTGCGGAGAAACCATCATAAGGTCGGCAAGCTCGTCGATTACTATAACAATTTGTTCAAGCTGCCTGTCACCGCTGAGCGCCGCGTATTCGTTGTAACCCTTGATATCACGCACATTCGCTGTTGCGAACATACTATAACGCTTAACCATTTCCTGAACAGCCCAGTTGAGTGCACCTGCGGCGCGTCTTGGATCTGTTACAACGGGAATGAGAAGATGGGGGATACCATTATATACGCCAAGCTCAACAACCTTGGGGTCGATGAGAATCAGCTTTACTTCGTTGGGATCCGCCTTGTAAAGAATACTTGTAATAAGTGAGTTTATACATACACTCTTACCGCTACCTGTAGCACCTGCGATAAGCATATGAGGCATCTTTGAAATGTCGCTTACAATAGGCTCGCCTGAAATATCCTTACCCATTGCAAAAGCTGTTTTTGAAGCGAATTTTCTGAATTCGTCACAGTCAATTACATCACGAAGAGGAACCATAGATGTACTCTTGTTGGGAATTTCGATACCGACTGCCGCCTTGCCCGGGATAGGAGCTTCAATTCTTACGCCGAATGCCGCAAGGTTAAGAGCAATATCATCGGCAAGATTTACGATTTTACTTACCTTTACACCTGCTGAAGGCTGAAGCTCAAATCTGGTAACGCTCGGGCCCTTGCTTACTTCAAGAACCTTTGCCTCAACGCCGAAGCTTGCAAGCGTATCTACAAGTTTTTTAGCCTGTGTGCGAAGGTCTTCGGGCCTTTCCTGACCGCCTGAAGGAGCTTTTGCCTTTGCCAAAAGGTCAATTGGCGGGAATGTGTATTCTATATAATCGGTTTCGATTTCTTCCTCGGTAACCTCAATGGGAGTAGTATCGGCTTTCTCTTTTTCAACGCCGCCTGACTCTTCCATCGCCATTTTCTTTATATCCTCGGGAATTTCAGCCTTTGCAACCTCGCCCTTTTTATCGCTGTAAAGATTTATTTTGAATTCCGAAGGAGCAGGAGCATCGATAGCTTCCTGTGTTTCTTCTTTCTTCTTTTTCTTTGTTTCTTTATCCTTGGAGGGAGGAAGAATGCTTCTTTTCTTTTTGCCATGCTCGTTTTCTTCTTCCACACCATTTACTTTAATTTCTCCTGATGCGGAATCTTCTTCGTCCTCATCATCGTCTTTATTCATACGATTTGAAATCAATGTTGAGATAAATTTAGCAAGCATCACAAACGGCTGTTTTCCTGTAGCAATTACGAATGAGGCAAGCATCAGCGCAATTAAAATAATGCAAGCACCTGCCGTATCAACAAGGGCTCTGAGGGGCAACGCGATAATAGCGCCGATAAGACCGCCTGATGAATAGGACTTACTGCTGTCGCTGACGATTTCAAAGCTTGTTTTAAGACTGCCCGTGAAAAAATCAGGGTGCGCTGAAACAAAGAAAAGTGTATGAAGCGCCGCCGCAGACATTACTGAAAGTGATAAAAATACATAGCGATATTTGTGCGGAGCAAGCTTGCCCTTAACAAAAATATGCACCGTTACAGCGGAAAAAACTACGGGAATTGCAAAACACATACTTCCCAGGAAAGTTCTGCCGATGCCTTTAAGGAGCCTTCCGATAAGTCCGAATGCGTTAAAATAATACGAAACAATCAAAATAAGCGCTGATGCAACAAGACAAATCAGTTTAAGCTCGCTTGTCGGATATTTTTGTGCGGAGGACTTTGCCGAAGACTTTGAAGCGGGGGTAGAAGCAGGCAAAGTTGATCTTGTGGACTTCTTTTTTGAAGAAGTCGCCTTTTTAGTTGAAGAAGTACTTTTTTTAGCTTTTGTGGTTTTCTTTGTAGCCATTTTAATTCATCCTTTTAAATAGTGAAATTCAAGATGATTGCCATAATACCTGCCAATGTGCAGTAAATTGAAAAGTATGAAAGCTTACTCTTTTCAACAATTTTAAGCAGGAATTTGATTGCGAAATATCCGCTTACGCCTGCAGTAATCATACCTACTGCAACGGGAAGTAAGGAAAGCGTCTGAGATGTCGCATCGAACATATCCTTGATATCAAGCACAAGCGCGCCGAGTATTGCAGGGATTGACATTAAAAATGAAAATCTTACTGCAGTTTTTTTGTCAAGACCAGAGAAAAGTCCGCCTACAATTGTGCTTCCGCTACGGCTGATACCGGGGAGCGTTCCGAGCCCCTGAAAGCATCCTACACAAAATGCGCGTTTTACTGACATTTTCTCAATATCCACATTTCCGCCTGCAAGCTTTTCACTGAGGAAAAGAAGTATCGCGGTTATGATAAGGAAAATACCAATTTGCCAAAGCGCAGGATTTTCAATAATATCACCAAGGAGAAGCGCCGCTACAACTGCGGGGAGCGTTGCTACGACAAGCATCACAATAAGTCTGCGGTATGTAAATTCACGAAGGCGGAGGCCCGTTCCTTTACAAATATCGCCAATCATTGCGAAAAATGCCTTGATCATTTCCCATATATCTTTTTTATAAACGATAAATACTGCGGCAAGTGTTGCCACATGGAGAAGTATATTAAACGATAAAAGGTTATCTCCCTCGGGGTCCATTCCCATAATTTTGCCTGCTATAGCAAGGTGGCCCGATGAAGAAATCGGTAAAAATTCGCTTATTCCCTGAATAAGACCAAGTATAAATGCCTTGATAACTGACATACATAGTCCCTCCATTATATAATAGTAAGTACATTATACCATATATAGTGGAAAAAATCTACTGTTTTTTTATTTTATTGAAGAGCAAATTGATTGACAACAGCCCCTCGAAAAGGTATAATTATGGGGACGGGGACATTTTTGTAATCCGAAGGTGCAACAAAAATTGACCTGTCCCCAAACAAGGGGACATTTTTGTAATCCGTCCCCTGGAAAGAGGTA
>JAZRFX010000197.1:0-1803 GCA_045643845.1 Clostridia bacterium
CGGCAAGAAGAAACTCTCATTCGAAGAAGGCGTTGACTCTTACGTTGAATATGCAGGTCCGCTTCGTGATAACGTTGAAAGAAGCCTTTATAAGGTAACTTCTACAATGTGTAACTGTGGCGTTCTTACAATCCCCGAACTCCAGAAGAATGCAAAAATCACTCTTGTTTCAGCTACAAGTATCGTAGAGGGTGGATCTCACGACGTTATGCTTAAAAACAGAAAGGACTGATTTAATGTATAAATCAGACATTGAAATCGCACAGTCCGTAGAAATGAAGCCAATCTCCGAAATTGCAAAAACTGCGGGTGTTGATGAAAAATATCTTGAATACTATGGCAAGTATAAGGCAAAAATCGACCTTTCAATATTAAAGGATAACGAATACAAGGATGGAAAACTTGTCCTTGTAACTGCAATCAATCCCACTCCCGCGGGCGAGGGTAAGACCACTACTACAATCGGTCTTGCGGATGGTATGCGTAAAATCGGAAAGAATGTTTTAGTTGCCCTTCGCGAACCTTCTCTCGGTCCCGTTTTCGGCGTAGAGGGCGGTGCGGCAGGTGGCGGCTATGCGCAGGATGTTCCTATGGAGCATATTAACCTTCACTTTACAGGCGACTTCCACGCAATCGGCGCGGCAAACAACCTTCTTGCGGCAATGCTTGATAACCACATTCATCAGGGCAATGCGCTCGGTATTGACACACGAAGAATTGTGTGGAAGCGTTGCGTTGATATGAATGACCGTCAGCTCCGCTTTATAACTGACGGACTCGGCGGAAGAATCAATGGCGTTCCCCGTGAAGACGGCTATGATATCACAGTTGCGTCTGAAATTATGGCAATACTTTGTCTTGCTAATTCTATTGCAGACCTTAAGGAGCGTCTTGGTAGAATTATCGTAGGCTACACATATGACGAAAAGCCCGTTACAGCGGCGGACCTTAAGGCGCAGGGCGCTATGACAGCACTTTTGAAGGATGCAATAAAGCCCAACCTTGTGCAGACTCTTGAGGGAACTCCCGCATTCGTACACGGCGGACCTTTTGCAAATATTGCACACGGTTGTAACAGCGTGACTGCTACAAAGCTTGCTATGAAGCTTGGCGACTACGCTATTACTGAGGCAGGCTTCGGCGCTGACCTCGGTGCTGAAAAGTTCCTCGATATCAAGTGCCGTATGGCAGGGCTTAAACCCTCCGCAGTTGTTATCGTGGCAACAATCCGCGCACTTAAAATGCACGGAGGTATGGCAAAAACCGAACTTAATGAAGAAAATACCGAAGCACTTCTTCGCGGTATTCCCAATCTTCTCCGCCATGTGAAAAATATCAAAGAGGTTTATAAGCTTCCCTCTGTGGTAGCAATCAATAAGTTCCCCACCGATACTGAAAAGGAAGTACAGGTAATTATCGACGAATGCAAAAAGCTCGGCGTAAATGTTGTTCTTTCCGATGTATGGGCAAAGGGTGGCGAAGGCGGTATCGAACTTGCGAACGAGGTTGTTCGCCTTTGCGAGGAGGAAAACAACTTCACCTTCTGCTATGAGGATGACCTTTCAATCCGTGAAAAGATTGAAGCTATCGTAAAGAAAATCTACGGCGGCAGCGGTGTTATGTTTGAAAAGAATGCACAAAAGCAGATGCAGACACTCGCCGACCTCGGCTTTTCAAATATGCCCGTATGTATGGCGAAAACGCAGTACAGCTTTTCTGACGATATGACAAAGCTCGGCGCACCCGAAAATTTTACAGTTACAATCCGTAACATCAAGGTAAGCGCAGGTGCAGGCTTCATCG
>JAZRFX010000198.1:0-4461 GCA_045643845.1 Clostridia bacterium
ACCCGGGGAAAGATTCTTTTCTATAAATTTATCGTCAAGCTCCTCGATTTCCTCTTTTGAGGGATAGGGCGAATTTTCAAGGAGTTCTTGTGCCGAATTCTTCGCGTACTCCATCCCTTCGATTCCGCCACGGTTATAAATGGATGTGTCGTCCACATTTGCTATCAGGTGAAGTAGCGCAAGCGCGCCCGCATCATTTCCGCAAAGTCCGTCGCAAAATGCCCTTTCATATATGGGAAGAGAAATTCTGCGTACCGACGGAAAACCATCCGCCACTTCGCCGCGGATTCCCAAAAGCCCGTGCTCCTTATACAACCTTCCACCCGCGGTGGAGGAGTCAATTTTTTCAAAATCCCTTTTTGTGCTTTCCTTGACCAAGTTAGAGCACTCCGAAAGGATCGCGTCGGTTTTTGCGATCGGCTTATTGCTTTCCCAAAGTCTGCCGATTGCTCCGCAAATTACACCGAGTGAATATATAGCGCCCTTATGCGTATTTATTCCGCCTGTCGCATCATACATCATTTTTTCGGCGGCAAGTCCTTCCTTGCGAAGAAGTTCAAAAACCTCATCGCAAGAGAGCTTCTTCGTTTCCTGACCTATTTTTACGCAGTTATAAAAATAGGGGGCAAGAGCCTCGGCACTCCTCATAAATGTAATAATATTCATATCGGTATGACTGCCGTTATTTTGCGAGTCGACAAGACCTGGCTTTGGCGTGGTGCGCGCCTCGTCAATAAGGCTCTCGGTCGCAAGTGCGGAAATCTTTTTCCTGTCCGCTTCTTCAAAATAACTGTGCATAATATAGTGCGTTACTTTTTGGAGCTCCTCTACGCTGTGAAGCCTTCCTGCACTGCAAGTGCGACCTTTTTTCCCGCATACAATGCAGCTGCGCTCAATTTTTCTATCAAGCTTTTTGCCGTCGGGAGAAAGAACATCCATATCAAAAAGGCGACCGAGGGGAGTTGCCTCCTCAATTTCCACGCATATCTTTTTGACTTCATCGGCATCCATATCAAGTGATAAACACGCCTCGCATCCAGTATGTAAAATCTTTTTTTCGCTTTTTAAAATTTTATCTTTGGGAAGTGCTTTGTTGAGCCCTTCGAGTCCTTCGCAAAACGCCCTTTCGATAAGCGGATTCACCTTGACGGGCCCTGCAATATTCATTGTAAAACAAATCAAAGGACGGCTGTATTTCTCAAGCAGTTCCTTTTGCCTTGACGCCCTCTTTTCGCGGGCATCAAGTATTTCTATAAGTGTGACTTCGCCCATAGCGAGCCTCCGTTTTTACATAATAAGATCTGACTGCTTCTGATGGTCGTCAAGTTTTTGCAAATGAGCTTCCGCATTGTTGCCTACACAACCTACAAGCAGGTAGTTTCTATTGAATTGGTCATATATAAAATGAGGGAGAATGTGCAAATTCTCGATTTTTCCCGTATGCGAAACATGGATTCTCGGACCTGTACAGTAGTGTGACTTTCCGTCGACCGAGATGTGATTTGCATCCTCATATGTTATTGGAAGATTCTGCGAGATGAGCTCCTTGACCTTCTTTTCGAGCTCCGCTATATCAAACTTTGGCTTCGTTTCGGGGAATGTAATAACGAATCCGTGTCTTACATCGTCGTGCCCGCAACGCTCCATATCTTCCTTTGGCATACACATTTCGCAAAGGTCTTCCGCGCTGTGCGCCATATGACGGTAGGAGAGCGATTCATAAACCGACTCTCTTATTTCGCTTGGTTCAGGTCCGAAAATAGTTGGTCGTGAAATCAAAACCTGCTCGCCGACACCGATAAGAAGATTTGCATTGATTCCCAGAAGGGGATAAACAAGGTCGAAATGCTCGACAATAACTCTTTTCCCATTTCGAAGAGCTTCTAAAATAGCATCTGCAAGCACACTCATTTGAGTGAAACCATTTTCAAAGCGAATATCGAGGTGGTAGGTGTGAGGGGTAAAAAAGCCTCCGTTCTGATCGAGAATCGGGAGCGGTCTTACATATACGCCATCATCATCATTTGTAAGTTCAAGTCCGGGGAACATACCGCGAATGAGCGCACTTTTACCGCTTCCCGCCTCGCCGATAATGCCGATAAGCTTATCAAACGGGGAAAGGTACAACTGTGCGAGCTGCATTCCGAGTGCATACATACGATTGTGTCCGCGAGGTGCGAAATAACTGCTTAAAATATGGCTCTGCTGACGGTCTTTCATAATGATACCTCCAATAAATGGTTGTAAGTCGTTTCGGGGACAAGCTTTTTAACTTCGTCCATTTTGTCCTCTTTCATAAGTGCACGCACACGGCTGGCACTTACGGGCTCGGCCTCTTTTTCCACCCTTTCGATTTCGATTACCTCGATTCCCTTTTTGGGCAGGTTTTCAAAGAGCGCCTTGTTATACATATTAGTCATGGGGGAGATTGGCTCCGTTCCCACAAATCGCTTTGTTATATTAAAGTAGGGCGCATAATATTTTGAGAAAATTTCGATATCGAGAAGGCAATGAACCTCGCTCGCCTTATCGCGCTCCTTAAGGAAATATGTCGGGAATGTCGCCGACGAAATAAGGTAGGGCCCCGTCGGGAGAACTGTCACATTTGAAATATCCTTCGTGCCTTCTTTGACGAGCCTGAAACGGTCCTCAAAAGAAAATTCGCTCTTGTCCTCGGAAAGGACGAATACATAGATTCTATCGCATTCCGCCGCCGCTTTTTCGACAAGGTATCTGTGTCCGAGCGTGAATGGGTTAGCGTTCATTACGATACTGCCGACAGTGCCTTCCGCATCTTCTTTTGAAAGCGTCTTTACAAAATCTTTTACGCCGTCTTTGCGATTTTCCATAAGGAGGACCTTGTCAGTTCTTGTGACCTCGTAAAAGAAAAGCGATGTAAACATAGCGCAGTTTTCAGGCTTTGTATATAAGAAAAGATGGCTGTAACCTTCCGAAAATGCATCCTTCTGAAGCTCGCTCAAAACGGTTGCGGTTAAATCCTCACCGCGTCTTGCCTCGTCAACGGCGATGCATTTTAAGATGTTTCCTTCCCTTGAACCCGTAGCAATAAGAGTATCATCGTCCCATACGAGAGCGACTCTTTCAACGCCCATATCGGCTTCAAGCGACGCCTTTTTCAAAAATTCCTGCCATATATTAAGTTTTCTCGGAGAAAGCTTTGCGCAAAGTTCGATTTCCATAACAAATTTCCTTTTTTACATATTCTTAATTCAATTATACAACAAGAGCATAAATAATAAAAGAAAAAAATAAAAAAACTCCAAAAAGAATTGCAATTCCTACCATTGTGTTATACAATATAATCGTATTGTTATGATAACTTTTAAATTGAAAGGTCGTAATACGAATGAAAATTTTAAAATCCGCATCGGCAGGAACAATTGAATCCAGCGATGCTTATGTAGAAATCACCCCCGGTAGTGGTGCGCTTGATATCGAAATCGAATCTGTTGTAAAGGCACAGTTCGGCGAAGAAATTACATCCGCAGTACGCGAGGTTCTCGCTGAAAATGGTGTGGAAGATGCAAGTGTCCGCGTTGTTGACCGCGGTGCGCTTGAATGTGTAATCCGCGCCCGTGTTGAAACAGCCATCCTTCGCGGAAAGGGGGAAGAATAATGCGCCGCAGTATGCTCTTTTTACCCGGTAACAACCCCAATATGCTTATTAACGCATCCTGCCTCGGTTCTGACGCTGTAATCTTCGACCTTGAAGACGCAGTAGCTCCCGCCGAAAAGGATGCCGCAAGAATCCTCGTCCGCAACACTATGCGTTATATGGACCTTAAAGGATGCGAGGTTATCGTGCGTATCAACTCGGTTGATACAAACTACTGGAAGAAGGACCTCGATACTATTCTTCCTGAAAAGCCTGACCTTATCCTGCTTCCCAAGACATCTACTGCCGAGGATGCTCTCCTTGCAGACGAATATATGACCGAGCTTGAAGAAAAGCTTGGACTTCCTCAAAACACAGTTGGACTTATGCCCCTTATCGAAACTGCGCTCGGCGTAGAAAATGCGTTTTCTATCGCTTCCTCCACAAAGAGAGTGAAGGCGCTTTTCCTCGGCGCAGAAGACCTTACAGCTGACCTTCAGTGTAAGCGTACAAAAGAGGGCAGAGAAATCGAGTACGCCCGCACACGCCTTGTAGTCGCTTCACGCGCGGCAGGTGTTGATGTGTACGATACACCCTTTACCGATGTTAACGACGACGAGGGTATTTATACCGATGCTTCCCTTGCTAAAGCGCTTGGCTTTACAGGAAAGGCATCTATTTCTCCCCGTCATATCGACGCAATTAACAGCGTATTTTCTCCGACCGAGGCAGAAGTTGAGTATGCCTACGAGGTTATGGATGCGATAAAGCTTGCAAAAGAAATGGGAAAGGGCGCAATCGCCCTCCGCGGCAAGATGATTGACGCACCCATCGTAGCAAGAGCA
>JAZRFX010000199.1:0-1556 GCA_045643845.1 Clostridia bacterium
TCCGCAGCTGTACAAAGGTACTGCGCGAGGCGACATTTGCGCGAAGCAAAACGCATAAATTTGAAATCCGCTTGAGGATTTCTACATTAAAAAATCAAAGAATATTATTCAAATTCCAAGTAGCCTGAATAAAAGAACAAACATAAATAAGCCTTCGCGTTTTGTGTTCTGTGCTGCTTTATGCCAACCGAAAAGGTTGGGAGAAAGTAGTGCAGAAGGTACAAACTGAATCCGTAGGTGTATATAGATACTCCGCGGATGAAGTTTGTGGCTAACAAAACGCTTGAAATAGAAATTCGTTTACGAATTTCTACCCTGAACAATCAAAGGCGCTTTGTAAAATGTCTTATTAAAAGCGTTGATATATATATAAACACGCGTTTTGTGTTCTGTGCTGCTTTATGCCAACCGACTTCAACAGTAGGATGTTTCGGGCTTTATCACCGCGAAATAATTTTCATCCATTTCCTTGATTACCGCGCACAATCTCTCGCACACTTCATCCTTTTTCGGGAAAAGTTCAGGCGGCAAAATCAAATCAAAAATAATATTCGTATGTGTCGGACCGGGCACTATGCGAAGGTCGTGAACATTACATTTTTCCGACACCTTCATACACTCCGCAGTGAGCAACTCGTGAAGCTCGCGGACAAGCGGATTTTCAAGGTCGATCGGGTCCATATGAATAACCGCCTCGCACCCTAATTCCTCGGTAATTCTGCGCTCTGTCAGGTCGACTGCATCGTGGAGCGAGAACATCTCTCCGCGGCCATCAACCTCCATATGAAGCGACACGAAAACCTTGCTCGGACCGTAGTCGTGCACCACAAGGTCGTGAATTCCAACTGTGGCGGGGTTTTCGCGGACGATTTCCTCAACACGCTTTACAAATTCGCCGTCGGGCGCACCGCCGAGAAGGGGAGAAGCCGTTTCCATAACCGCCAGCACGCCTGCGCGGATGATAAGAAGCGACAACAAAACGCCTACATATCCGTCAATGTAAATGTCGGTAAAATACATAAATACTGACGAAGCAAGGATTACGGATGTCATAATAACATCGCTTATACTATCCTTCGCAACGGCGCAAAGTGCGGAGGAATGAATTTTCTTTCCGCAACTGTTATTGTATATCGCCATATAAAGTTTAACCGCGATTGAGAAAAGTAGTATTATTACGACATATTTGTTGAAAACAAAATCGGTCGGGTGCAATATTTTGTCGATAGATGAGCCAAGCAGTTCAAAACCGACAAGAATAATTGCCGAGGAAATGAAAATCCCTGCAAGGTACTCGATCCTGCCGTGACCGAAGGGGTGCTCGCTGTCGGCTTTTTGCCCTGACAGGATGAATCCGAACAGGCTTATTACGGATGAGCCTGCATCGGTCAAGTTGTTGAACGCATCCGCCGTGATGGAAATCGATGCGGAAATTGTTCCTATCGCAAATTTTACCGCGAAAAGCACAAGGTTTAAAATAATCCCCATAATTCCGCATATGTATCCGTAAATACTACGAACCTTTTTCGCGTCGTAATCTTCCTTTATAAACTTTT
>JAZRFX010000200.1:0-2812 GCA_045643845.1 Clostridia bacterium
GGAAAAGGTTTCAGACGGAAAAGCAACAAAGATTATCATTCCTTCTGAAATCCAGTCGCTTGCAGGACTTGCGGCAAGCTGTAAAGAGCTTTTAAAAGACGAGTAAAACAAAAGGGGATGTTTAAATTCTCCCGACCGCAAAAAGGCAATAACGATACGAAATAAGAAGAATTAATAATTTTAAAAAATATTTATTTTGTTGAAAAACCTGATTTAATCAGGTTTTTCTTATTTTCCAAGCCTTTTTGCTACGAACAAACTTCGCCTCTCGCTGTACCATCGTACAGCTTCGGATAACCCTTCGGCTCAGTTTGTCCGTTCTGAAAAATTTCTCCTATCCCCTGCAAAAGAGGGTGTTTAAAAACCAAAAAGTTTTTAAACACCCTCTTTTATTATTTCAATATTACGCCTTCAACGAATATTTTAATTCCTATAAGGATAAGGATCGTTCCGCCGAAAATTGACGCTTTATGCGCGAATTTCATACCGAACTTTTTACCGATTACCACACCTGCGTAGCAAATGAAGAATGTTAATCCTGCAATAATTGATGCAGCTGAAAGGGCTTCAATAAATCCGTATTCAGCAATTGTGAATCCTACTGAAAGGGCATCTATTGATGTAGCTATTCCCTGCACCATCAATGCACCAAATCCAAGTGCCTCGTTACAAGAGCAAACATCGCCTTCTTCGCAGACACCTTCACGAAGCATTCCTGTACCTATGTAAGCGAGAAGGATAAGCGCAATCCATGGAATAAAGGGTGCAACAACCTCGAACTTTTCCCTGACTGAATGTACGCAGAACCATCCGATAAGAGGCATCATACCCTGATAGATGGCAAATACTATTGCGATTAAAAAGATCTTTCTTCTCTTCATACAAGGCTCACGAAGTCCATCTGCAAGCGAAACTGAAAAAGCATCCATTGCAAGTCCTATTCCAAGAGCTGCGTTAGTAAATATAAAACCAAACATTTATTATTCTCCTTCGTCCAAATACCATAATATACTACCATTCGGAGAGAAAAATGTCAATAAAAAAACGGCCTGTGGCCGTTTTTTTTATTCAAGTATAATTTCTTTACCTGTTCTTGCAGATTCATATATTGCAAGTATGATTTCAACGCTCTTTTTTGCTTCCTCGCCTGTTATCATAGGATCACGGTCTTCAATTATTGAAAGTGCCATATCTTCAACGAGTGTGATGTGTCCATAGTTTGTGCTTGAATACTGACAGTTTTGTCCACCCATACTGCCACAAATCACAGGAGGCTCGATATCTTTGTTTTTAAGATTCCAGATAAGAAGGCTTTCATCTCCGAAGGATACACTTCCTTCACTGCCGTGGAAACTAAGCACAGTATCAAGACCGGGATATACGGTTGTAGCTGCCTGAATAACACCAATAGCGCCATTTTTAAATTTAACAGCAACTACAGCAGTATCCTCAACATCAATATCCCACACAAGGTTTTCACAAATAGCATTTACACTGTGAACTCCGCCCATAACATATGAAAGCATATCAACGCCGTGTACACCCTGATTCATAAGTGCACCGCCGCCGTCAAGTTCCCATGTTGCACGCCATTCGCCACTATCGTAATATTCCTGATCGCGGTAATATTTAAGCGACGCATCTGCGAGAGTAACTTTTCCGAGATAACCTTTCTCGATTGCTTCCTTAGACTTTATAACACCGTCATAAGTGCGTCGCTGGAAAATACAGCCAAGTTTCACATTATTTTCATGACAGCAGTCTATCATTTTCTGCATTTTTTCTTTAGTTACTTCAAGAGGCTTTTCGCAAAGAACATTTACACCGTGCTTTGCACACAAACATACACATTCACAATGCATACCACTGGGAGTAAGAATACAGCAAACATCTATTTTTTCACTTTCGAGCATTGTCTTTGCATCTGTATACCATTTATCAAGTCCGTTTTCAAGAGCAGTTTTCTTTGCCTTTTCCTCGATAATATCACATACAGCAACAAGCTCGGCATGAGGTGCATTTTTTATAGCATCAAGATGATTCCACGATATTCTGCCACAACCTATAATTGCAAATTTAATAGTCATATTAATTTTTCGCCTTCCCGTGAAAATTAAAATCTGTTTACTTTTTCTTCCTTTTTGCTTGCAAGAGAGCGATCAATCGCTGTCATAATAAATACGGATGCGATAAATTCGTCATAAGTTTCTGTCATTTCTCCACCTGAAAGGAGCTTATAATACTCATCAAATTCAGTTTCGAAACAGCCTTCAAGTCCGTACTGTGAGAAAACGCCGTAATTTTCACAACTGATACCTGCATAGAAAGCGTCGTTATTTTCAACGAACTGCAAATTGATATCATAATCGTCATATCTTACGACGGTGTTTATAACATCCCCGTTTTCAAATGACTGCACGCTGTTGGGATAATAGCCGAAAATTTCGCCCATAACCTGAACGAGATGCTGTGCATAGAAATAGAATCCGCCGTATTCGTTATTCATCTTGATAGTTGCTCTTAAAAGGCCACCGTAAATTTTTCCGTGGGGCTTTTCTTCTACAATTTTCTTGAGTTCTTTTACAAGCGGAGCGAATTTACATACTGTGCCGCCGCAAACCTTTACATTGTTTTCGATAAGGTCCTTGCGGAGAGAACGCGCTTCTTCCTCGCTTGTAACAACGGGCTTATCGATGAACATCGGGATGCCTGACTTTAAGTAAGGCTTTGCATATTCATAATGCTTTCCGCCGTGACGGGCAACAATTACAACACCATCAATTTTGCCTACAAACTCGTCATATTTTTCGGC
>JAZRFX010000201.1:0-1670 GCA_045643845.1 Clostridia bacterium
GTACGCGTCTGCCAATTCCGCCATATCCGCAAATAATTCTATTGTGTTGTTTTTTCAGGTACGGACTTGGCATCCGCGCCCGCGAGACGGTTTGCGGTGCCCGACAACTTTCTTCGGGGAATACCCCTCGCCATTTGTCGACCGCTGCACCTTTTCGTGCTCGCTTCATCTGCCACCGGCAGCGCTCGCACTCAAAGCTACCAATTCCGCCATACCTGCAAATATTACTTGCATATTATACAACATTACATTTATAAAATCAAGTGTTTTTTATCTCAAATACCACACAAAAATAATTGACACCTATATATAAATATGCTATAATATTTTAGAAATAAAACATAGGAGGACAACATGCAATACGTTATCAAAAATGCAACAGTTTTAACTGAAAATGGTTTTCAAAAAACTGATTTACATATTGACAACGGGATAGTTGTTTCTGCAGGCAGCGGTAGTTTTTCCGAAGCTATGGTTTTTGATTTTAATAATTGTTATATTTTTCCCGGTTTCGCTGATGTTCATGTTCATTTGCGAGAGCCGGGTTTTTCATATAAAGAAACAATTAAATCGGGAACTCTTGCCTGTGCACACGGTGGCTTTACAGATGTTTGTACAATGCCTAACCTCAATCCCGTTCCCGACAGCGTTGAAAATATAAAAGTCCAGCTTGACATAATCGAGAAGGATGCTTGCATCGGCGTACATCCCTTCGGCTCGCTTACAATTGGTGAAAAAGGGGAGGAGCTTTCTGATATAGACGCTCTTTCTCCCATTGCAATCGGTTTTTCCGATGATGGTCGCGGCGTGCAAAACGACGCTATGATTGAAGAAGCGATGAAACTTGTCAAAAAGAACGGACAAATTATTTCCGCGCATTGTGAGGTTAATGAGCTTTTAAATGGCGGCTACATCCGTGAGGGTGAGTACAGTCGTGCTCACGGCCATCGCGGAATAGTTCCTGAAAGCGAATGGAAAATGGTTGAGCGCGATATAAAACTTGCCGAAAAGACAGGCTGTAAATATCATATATGCCATGTTTCTACAAAAGAAAGCGTAAATCTCATCCGCGAAGCGAAAGCACGCGGAGTTGATGTCACAGCGGAAACTGCTCCGCATTATCTCATCCTGACTGAAAACGACCTTCAGGAGGATGCAAGGTTTAAAATGAATCCCCCTCTCGGTAGTTGTGAAGACCGCGAGGCCCTTATAAAGGCGGTTCTTGACGGCACAATTGAAATGATTGCGACCGACCACGCACCGCACAGCGCGGAGGAAAAAGGGAAAGGCCTTGAAAAGAGTATGATGGGTGTAGTCGGTATAGAAACTGCATTCTCGCTTATGTACACTCATTTTGTAAAAACGGGTAAAATGACACTTGAACACCTTGTAAAACTTATGAGCACAAACCCCAGAGATCGTTTCACACTCGGCAAGGGAGAGATCAAGGTAGGCGAGGTTGCCGACTTTACAGTCTTTAATCTTGATGAAGAATATGAAATAAACCCCGACGAATTTTTGTCAATGGGTAAAAGCACACCGTTTAAGGGAGAAAAGGTTTTTGCAAAATGCAAAATAACCTTCGCAAACGGCAAATTGGCATGGAAGGAATGATACTATGAAGCAAAGCATTTTTGAAGTAGTTTCAAACAAAAAGCTTGCAGATATAA
>JAZRFX010000202.1:0-3306 GCA_045643845.1 Clostridia bacterium
GATGGTGCTTATGAATTACTATCAGAATGAAGCAGAAGAAGTCATCACTTCCCTCTCGTCAAGCGAAAACGGTCTTTCTCAGACAGAAGCTGAAAAAAGACTTGCCGAAAATGGCAAAAACAAGCTTGTTGAAGCAAAAAAAGAATCGATGTTTCATCGTTTTTTGAAACAGCTTTGTGAACCGATGACAATTATCCTCTTGGTTGCGGCGGCAATTTCCGCAGGCGTGGAAATTTACGAAGGCATCCATTCAGGACATATGGGCTTCCCTTCCGATGTTGTTATCATCCTTGCCGTTGTTATCATCAATGCCGTACTTGGTGTCTTCCAGGAAAGCAAAGCCGAAAAAGCTATTGAAGCGCTTCAGGAAATGTCAAAAGCGCAGACCAAAGTCATCCGCGACGGAAAGCAAATATCTATCCCCAGCGAAGATCTCGTTGTCGGCGATATAATCATTCTTGAAGCAGGCGACTCAGTTCCTGCCGATGCAAGAATTATCGAGTGCGCTTCAATGAAAATTGAAGAAGCCGCTCTTACAGGCGAATCAGTTCCCGTTGATAAAAAGGTTGAAACTCTTACCGCAGGTGCAAACGGCGATGTTTCTCTCGGTGATAGAAAGAATATGGTTTTCATGGGCTCTACTGTCGTTTACGGACGCGGTAAGGCAGTTGTAACTGCAACAGGTATGGAAACTGAAATGGGTAAAATCGCGGACGCTCTTGCTCAGGCTGAAGAAGGAAAAACTCCCCTTCAGATTAAGCTTGCAGGCCTTTCAAAGGTTCTTACATACCTCGTTATCGGAATA
This sequence comes from Clostridia bacterium, assembly GCA_045643845.1. Taxonomy (GTDB): domain Bacteria; phylum Bacillota; class Clostridia; order UMGS1883; family UMGS1883; genus UMGS1883. The sequence goes on from JAZRFX010000202.1 coordinate 806, forward strand.
TGCGTTGTTATTTTCGGCGTTCAGTTACTCCGCGATGGTATCGGCTTTGAACCTATCCTCAATTCATTTATGATTGCTATCTCCCTTGCAGTTGCGGCAATCCCCGAAGGTCTTGCGACTGTTGTAACAATCGTTCTTTCAATCGGTGTTACAAATATGTCAAAGCGCAATGCAATTATCCGTAAGCTTACTGCCGTTGAAACTCTCGGCTGTACACAGGTTATATGTTCAGATAAGACAGGTACTCTTACACAGAACAAAATGACAGTTGTAGATTTCTACAGCGATGATAAAGAGCTCCTTGCAAACGCAATGTCACTTTGCTCCGATGCTGAATTTGATGTTGATGCAAACACAGCTATCGGCGAGCCTACTGAATGTGCTCTTGTAAACTATGCTGAAACACTCGGCGTATCAAAGAACACTCAAAAGGATATATTCGTAAGAATCGGCGAAGTTCCTTTCGATTCAAGCAGAAAGATGATGACAACTGTTCACAAGCTTTCTGACGGCTCTCTCATTCAGTTCACAAAGGGTGCTCCCGACGAACTTTTGAAGAGATGTTCAACAGCTCTTATCGGCGGCGAAGTGGTAGCGCTTGACGATGAAACACGCGCAAACATCCTCGCAGCAAATAAAGAAATGGCAGACCGTGCTCTCCGCGTTCTTGCAGCAGCGAAGAAGGATCTTTCTTCCGAGCCCTCAGTATATGATTCTGAAAGCGTTGAATGTGGTCTTTGCTTCCTCGGACTTGTTGGTATGATTGACCCCGTCCGTCCCGAAGTTAAGCCTGCAATTGACGAATGTCGTAAGGCAGGCATCCGTCCTATTATGATTACGGGCGACCACAAGGATACAGCCGTTGCAATCGCAATGCAGCTTGGTATCATCATCGACGCATCACAGGCTATTACAGGCGCAGAGCTTGATGAAATTTCCGATGAAGAATTTGACGAAGCTGTAACAAGATATTCAGTTTATGCGCGCGTTCAGCCCGAGCATAAGACAAGAATCGTAAACGCTTGGCGTAAAAGAGGTCAGGTTACTGCAATGACAGGCGACGGCGTTAACGATGCTCCTTCCATTAAAAACGCTGATATCGGCGTTGGTATGGGTATCACAGGTACTGATGTTACAAAGAATGTTGCCGATATGATTCTCGCCGACGATAACTTTGCAACTATCGTTTCAGCAGTTGGTGAAGGACGAAGAATTTACGACAACATCAGAAAAGCTATTCAGTTCCTTCTCGCTTCAAACCTTTCAGAAGTGCTTACAATTTTCTTTGCAACACTCTTTGGTTTTACAATCTTTGCTCCCGTACATTTGCTCTGGATAAATCTTATTACAGACTGCTTCCCCGCTCTTGCGCTCGGCATGGAAAAGCCCGAAGCAAGCATTATGAATCGCAAGCCCCGCGACGGCAAGGAAGGCATTTTCGCAGGCGGTCTTGGTTTTGCAGTTGGTTATCAGGGTGTTCTCGTTACTATTATTACTATGGTTTCTTATCTTTTAGGAAGATTCTGGCTCGCTGACCTTCATCACGCAGAGGCTATTGCACAGGGTACATACTCCGCTGAAATGCTCGGCACATCTATGGCGTTCCTTACTCTTTCACTTTGCGAAATTTGCCACGCATTCAATATGAGATCTCTCAGCGGTTCAATCTTCAAGATGAAGGGACAGAACCTCTGGCTTTGGGGCGCAGGAATTTTATCACTCATCCTCACAACAGTTGTTATTGAGGTAGATATTCTTGCAAAGGCGTTTGAGCTTGCTCATCTTTCTCTTATCGAATATGGTATTGCGTTTGGTCTTGCAATCCTTATTATCCCCATCGTTGAAATTTTCAAGGCTGTTCACAGAGCTATTGAAAGAAGAAGATAATCAAATAAAGGCAACAAAAAACCTCCAATCTTTCGATTGGAGGTTTTTTATTATTCAAATTTCTTATAGAACGCATCAATGAGTGCTTTTTCATATTCGCCTTCATACTTGCCGTCAAAGAAGATGTCCAAAGATTCGTTATAGAACTTTTCCCATGACTTTTCTTCCTCGCCTGCGATGATGGGATAGAAAAGCGCGCCAACGCTCTTTGCAGCCTCTAAATCGCCGATAGCGTCGCCTATCATAAGAATCTTGTCCTTATCATACTTGCCGTCAGCTTCTGATTTGAGCTGTTCCTTCTTGCTTCCGTTCTCTTTACCGAGGATTACAGACGCATATTGCGCGATTCCGCCGCCTTTCCAGTCTGTTTCGAGTCCTTCCTTGGTAGCGGAGGAAATAACGCCGATAACGGCCTTTTCCTGCGCTTTTGCAAGAGATTCCTTAACAAACTTAAACGGCTGGATATTCTCGCAATTCTTTGCAAAAAGTTCATCAGAGAGGTTGTTCCACTCTAAAACTTCTTTTAAAAATTCGCTGCCTGTTTCTTCTATAAAGCCTTCAAGCGCTTTGGTAGAAAAACCTCTTCCCGACTTTACGAAAGCGTCGTGGTCGCT
>JAZRFX010000203.1:0-2627 GCA_045643845.1 Clostridia bacterium
GAAACAACCCTTTGTATCGCAACAATCTATCCCTGGACAGAACCCGTTCCAGGTGCAATCGGCCTTCCCGTACCGGGATTCGATGTTCACATCCTCGATAGCGAGGACCAGTCCTGTCCCCGCGGTACAACAGGCGAAATCTCAATCCGTGTATTAAGCCGCGACAGAAAGGCTTGCGGCCTTCTCGATACTTATAACTTCAGCGCAGAAGATACCAAGAAGGCTATGCACGACGGCTTCTATCACACAGGCGATACAGCTTATCGTGACGAGCGCGGACTTTTCCGCTATGTCGGCAGAAACGACGATGTAATTAAGTCATCGGGTTATAGAATCGGACCTTTCGAAATTGAAAGCGTGCTCCTTGAACACGCCGCAGTAAGTGAGGTTGCCGTAACAGGCGTTCCCGATCCTATCCGTGGCTTCGCAGTAAAGGCGACAATCGTTCTTGCGAAAGGCTTCGAGCCTTCTGATGAACTCACAAAAGAGCTTCAGACTTATGTTAAAACAAATACAGCTCCCTACAAATATCCCAGAATTGTGGAATATGTAGCCGAGCTTCCCAAAACCTTCAACGGTAAAATCAAGCGTAACGCAATCCGTGAAAAGGATATGGAAAATACAAATAAGTAAAATAAAAGCTCCGCGTCAATCGACGCGGAGCTTTTTGAATTATAAATTACTTATTAACTTTTTCTTTTGCAAGAAGGTCGCGGATTTCTTCGAGAAGAACGATATCCTCCGCCTTGGGAGCAGGAGCTTCTTCCTTCACTTCTTCAACAGGCTTGGGGTTCTTAAGCTTGTTGATAACCTTTACCATAAGAAAAAGGCAGAACGCGATAATTGCGAAGTTTACAATGTTCTGAATGAACATACCATACTTGATACCACCTGTAAGAGTGCCATCTTCAGCGTATGTTGCGAAAGCAACGAGCTGTGAGAAATCGCTCTTACCAAAAATGAATGCGAACGCGGGCATCATAAGGTCGTCAACGATAGACTTAACAACTGCGTTGAATGATGTAGCAATAATCATACCTATAGCAAGGTCAATCATATTGCCTTTGAGTGCAAACTCTTTGAATTCTGCTATAAACTTTTTCATTTGACTAAATCCTTTCTTCTACATAATTCTACATAATAATTTATCACAGTTCAGGAATAAAGTCAATCCTGTCAAGCTGAATTTGGCTGTCTTTAAGATAGGAAAGAGCCCCGTCATATTCTTCGGGGAAGCCGAAACGGATTTTATATGAGCAAAGCGCCTGACCTTCACCCGTTTTTGCCCCATACTTCCCGTCGCCGACAAGCGGACAACCGATGGATGAAAAGTACGCTCTTATCTGATGACTGCGCCCCGTGTGCAGGAGAACCTCGGCAAGCGCCTTGCCATCGTACTCCTTTATGACCTTGTACTCCATCGAAATCTCTTTTCCATCATCCGAAATGCGACTTTTGTTAGTAGTTTCTTCCTTTATTATATGTGCATTTACAAATGCGCATTTTTCGGCAGGCGAATTTTCAAGCAAACACAGATAATATTTGTAAACATTTCGCTCTCGTATCTGCTCGTTCATATCACGAAGCGCCGCCGCATTTTTTGCGCCGATTACAAGACCGCTTGTGTTTGTGTCAAGTCGGTTGCAAAGAGCGGGGGAGAAACTGCTTTCATTTTCAGGATTATATTCTCCCTTTTCTATGAGGTAGCTCTTGAGCATTTCCGAAAGAGTTCCGCTTTTATGCTTTTCGTCAGGTTGACAGGGAAGGGATGCGGGCTTATTGAAAATGATGATGTTTTCATCCTCAAAAACAATCGGAGCCGTAAGCGTAACTTTCGAAACTGCCTTTTCTTTGCGAAAATCTTCCTTTATATATATACGCAGTACATCGCCCTCTTGAAGAATATAATCTTCCTTTATCCATTTGCCATTTATTTTGACATCTTTTTTTCGGAATGTCTTGTAGATAAGTGAACTCGGCGCCGTTGTAGCCTTCAAAAGAAATCTGTCGGCACGCATATCGCACGAGTTTCTTCCTATTATATATTCAAGCATAATATCACCGCAGTTATTTTAACATAAAAACTATGTTTTTGCAATAAAAAACAGTTTTTGTGCTGTGAAAAGCGCTTTTTTTTACCCCGAAATGCGTGATTAACCGCAAAATTGCCCTAAAACACTGTGCATAATGCATAAAACAATAAATATAAATTGTGCAAATATACAAAATTAAATAAAACTGTACTTTTTTTGAAAATACTACTTGAAATTTCCCCTTATTTAATGTAAAATGGCAAGGCTGTGACATGACAGACGATGAAGCGGGAGGTTGCTACCAAGTGGGTAGGTTTTTCCGTGGAGAATGTCCAATTCGTGAAATTGGGCGCCAGTCACTGTACAACATGATAAAGCTTTGCACATCTGTGCCCATCTTCATGTAGTACCCGGAGTCTAGCTCTGGGTTTTAATATGGCAAAAGGCGAAACGCCCGGCGCCGTGTACAGTCCGTCGCATGAGTCAGCGAAAAAACTTTTTAGGAGGCTTAGCAATGGCAGCAAAGCAGAAAATCAGAATCAGGGTAAAGGCATACGACCACGTTCTTCTTGATCAGTCCGCAGAAAAAATTGT
>JAZRFX010000204.1:0-2711 GCA_045643845.1 Clostridia bacterium
TGGCCTGTTTTCGGCGGCGTGTACAAGCTTGTCGGCGTTGAGGAGGACGGAAAAATCACTCCCAAAATCAAAATCAGCGAAAACGCCGCAAAAATCACAACCCCCGATTTCAAGCAGGTTTACAGACTTTATGACAATGAAACGGGCAAGGCTATCGCCGATGTTATGACGCTTCACGACGAAGAAATCGACGATACAAAGCCATATGTGATTTTCGATCCGATTCATACCTGGAAAAAGAAGACTGTAACAAACTTTACCGCGAGAAAGCTTCTTGTGAAGGTTTTTGAAAAAGGCGAGCAGGTTGCAAAGCTTCCCGAGCTTTCCGAAATCCGCGAGTATTGTAAAGAGCAGGTTGAAACCATCTGGGACGAGGTTAAGCGTTTTGAAAATCCGCACACCTATTATGTTGACTTGTCGCTGAAGCTGTGGAAGGTTAAGAATGATCTTCTTGAACTATATTCAAAATAAAGGGTGCTGAAAAACGGCACCTACTAATACAGCAAATACAAAGTTTATCGGAGGACAAGTATGTACGAGCTTACCGATCCAAAAATAATTAAATATCTTTGCTCCAAATACGGCTTTACCTTTGCAAAAAGTATGGGACAAAACTTTATTACCGATCCCGCCGTGCCTATGACTATGGCACAGGATGCTACCGAAAAATCACAGGGCGTTATCGAAATCGGCCCCGGTTTTGGTACTCTTACCGCTCCTCTTGCCACAATGGCGGAGAAGGTAGTTTCAATTGAACTTGACAAAAGACTGCAAAAGGTTCTTTCCGAAACTCTCGCAGGCTTTGACAATGTTTCTTTTATATGGGAAGACTGCCTCAAGGTAAATCTTAAGGAGCTTATGGAAAATGAGTTTTCGGGTATGGATGTCAGCGTTGCGGCGAACCTTCCATATTATATAACAACCCCGATTATAATGAACCTTCTTGAAAGCCGACTGCCCTTCAAAAAGGTTGTCGTTATGATTCAGAAGGAGGTTGCCGAGCGTCTTTGTGCCAAGGCTGGCAGTAAGGACTACGGCGCAATAAGTATCACAACGCAGTATTTTTCAAATCCGCAAATTATAAAAAATGTCCCCGCAGGTGCGTTTATCCCCGCACCCAAGGTTGACAGCGCCGTTGTAAGTATGGAAATCCTTGAAAAACCGTCCGTTTCTCCGAAGGATGAAAAGGTTTTCTTCAAGCTTATAAAAGCGGCATTTGCACAGCGCAGAAAAACTCTTGTGAATGCGCTCTCTAGCAGCGGAATATTCGGCTCAAAGGAAGATATCGCAAAAGCAATCGAGTGCCTTAATCTTTCCCCGACAATCCGCGGCGAAGCTCTCTCTATCGAGGAGTTTTGCGCGCTTTCCGACTATTTTACAAAATAACGATAGGCGAGTAGAAATACTCGCTTATTTTTTTTATAAAAAAAATAAAAAAACAGTAGACAAATATCGATTTATAATATATAATGATAGACAGGAAAAATTCGAATATTTTTGAGAGGAGAAATATATTATGACAGAAAACAAAAAGGTACTCACCTGGCTTGAAGAGATGAAAGCTCTTTGCAAGCCCGAAAAGGTAGTTTGGATCGACGGTAGCGAGGAACAGCTTGAAGCACTCCGCGCTGAAGCAGTTGCAACAGGCGAAATGATTAAGCTCAACCAGGAGAAGCTTCCCGGTTGTTACTACCACAGAACAGCTGAAAACGACGTTGCTCGTGTTGAAGACAGAACATTCATCTGTACTGAAACAGAGGAAGAAGCAGGCCCCATCAACAACTGGATGGCTCCCGCTGAAATGTATGCAAAGCTTAATGCTCTCTACGACGGTAGCATGGCTGGCAGAACAATGTATGTAATCCCCTATTCAATGGGTCCCGTTGGCTCACCTTTCTCAAAGATCGGTATCGAGCTTACAGACAGCATCTATGTTGTTCTTAACATGGATATTATGACAAGAGTTGGTAAGGATGTTATCGACGCTCTCGGCAACGACGGCGATTTCGTTAAGTGTCTTCATGCGAAGAAGGATGTAAATCCCGACGAAAGATACATCGTTCACTTCCCCCAGGACAACACAATTATGTCAGTTAACTCAGCTTACGGCGGTAACGTACTTCTCGGTAAGAAGTGCTTCGCACTCCGTATCGCTTCATACCAGGGTATGAAGGAAGGCTGGATGGCTGAACATATGCTTATCCTTGGTCTTGAAAATCCCCAGGGCGAAGTTAAGTACATCTGTGCTGCATTCCCCTCAGCTTGCGGTAAGACAAACCTTGCTATGCTTATTCCTCCGGAATATCTTACAGAAAAGGGTTACAAAGTTTGGACAATCGGTGATGACATCGCTTGGCTCAGAATCGGTGAAGACGGTCGTCTTTACGCAATCAACCCCGAAGCAGGTTTCTTCGGCGTTGCACCCGGTACAAGTGAAAAGACAAACTTCAACGCACTTGCTGCTACAAAGAAGAACACAATCTTCACAAACGTTGCTATCAACAATGACGATATGACAGTATGGTGGGAAGGTCTTGACAAGAATCCTCCCGAAAATGCTACAGAGTGGAAGGGTTCAAAGGTTAATGGTAAGACATTTGAAGGCAACCTTGCTCATCCCAACTCAAGATTTACTGCTCCCGCAGTAAACTGCCCCTGCATCTCTAAGGAATTCGAGAATCCCCAGGGTGTGCCGATCAGCGCTATCGTAT
>JAZRFX010000205.1:0-4501 GCA_045643845.1 Clostridia bacterium
TGAGCACTTTCGAAAGCGCTACTCCGAGCGGACGGGAAAACCCGCTTTTTATAACGCACAGGCTTACAAGCATAAAAGGAAGAAGCGACGGAATAACTGCATTTATACAAAGCGCAAGTCCGTTTTGTGCGCCGTATAAAACCTGCGCAGGAAAAAGTGCAAAGCACGCGCAAACTACAAAAAATAGCATATCACACAAACTCCATTCTTATAATTATTCCTTTGATATTGACGCTGTCGTCACTGATTGATGCAATCGTAAGCTCATCGCCTTCAATCTTTAAAATCCCGACTGTAGTATTTATTTTCACCATACTTTCGCTATAGTCGAGTATTCCGCGGGTATTTTCAATCCATATTTCATTTTTGCCGATAAGCTCGCACCTCGGCACATCACATATAACATCGAGCGGCAGGTCGAGTGCATCCGCCACGCGCTTGGCACGATTTTCTTTCTTTTTCATTTTTACACCTCAATTATAGTTATGCGCCACTTTTCCTAAACATACAATAAATTAAGGAGTGAGGCGTAATGTTTGGTTTTTTATTGAATATCGCAAAAGGGAAAAGCATAATTCGTGCGACGGGAAGATTCCCCGAGAGGATATTAAACATTGCCTCAACCTCGGGAGTTTTTGTTTCCGATGTAAGACGCGACGGAGAGGATTCAATAGTATTTCGCACAGGGATAAAAGGCGGAGAAAAGCTTCTTTCTACAAATCTTGAAGGGATGAAGGTTGAAATTGTTCAAAGCTACGGGCCCCCCGTTACATTCAAAAAATATAAAAAGAGGGTTCTTCTATGCCTCCTTCCGATGATTTTTGTTTTGTCCTCGTATCTTTTTTCGTTTTTTGTTTGGAGCGTTGACATTGAAGGCGGAAACGAAGAACTTCAGCAGGAGGTATTGAAAGCAATTTCAAAAAAAGGTGTTTTTGTCGGCGCGCCCAAAAGGAAAATTGACCGATATGACTTAAAGCGCAAAACCATAATGGAAATTGATGAGCTCTCGTGGATGTGGGTTGACCTCCGCGGAGTTACGGCAAAAGTTAAAATCAGGGAAAGAAAGCCACACCTTGATTTAATTCCCGTAAACGAGCCGAGTGATGTTATCGCCATGCACAGCGGACTGATTGAAAAAATGCAAATTTACTGCGGTGTCCCGCTTTTTTGCGAAGGGCAGTCCGTTCAAAAGGGCGATGTAATCGTAACGGGAGTTTTCAGGAGCGAAAAAGAGAATATTCCTACATACTATCACCATGCAGTTGCCGATGTGACGCTTCGCCTTTGTGAGAGCAAAAAAATCATAATTCCGCGAAAAACTGTAAAAAAAATTCCCACGGGAAATAAAAAGAGTGTTTATCGCATAAATTTTGAAAAAAATAATGTAAATTTTTCATTAAACAGTAGCATTTTATATAAGGAATATGATAAAATAGAAAAAAAGTATACCCTTCCTTTTACAAGCGTTTCATTTGTGAAAACTACCTATATTGAAAACAGCGTTTCGGTAAGTGACACGGATATAGCGCAGGAGCTTTCAAAACGCAGGGAGGCATTTCTTTCCGAGCTTTCAGAAAAGGGTATGGAGATACTTTCCTTAAGCGAAGAAACAATTGAAAACGAAAACGATGTTACAGTAATTTTAAGTGCGGATTGCCGCGTTAAAACAGATAAAGAAATTCCTATCAATAAAGGAGAAACAGATGGAGAGAATTCTGGAAGTTAAAAGCACAGATACAGTTATGACGCTCTTTGGCAGTTTTGATGCAAATGTGAAACTCATTGAGCGCGAGATGGATGTTAAAATCACAAATAAGGATACAATGATTAAAATTATCGGCGATAACTGTGACAAGACTGCAAGTGTCCTTCAAAGACTTATCGACGAAATTGAAATCGGCGAAACTTTGACGGAGCAAAACATACGCTACGCAATATTTTCCGTCAAGGAGGATCTTGACTATGTTCCTCCCGCAAAGGGCGATTACATTTGTATCACAGCCAAGGGTAAGAGCGTAAAATGCAAAACCCACGGGCAAAAAAACTATATTCAAAAAATCCGCGACAATACAGTTGTTATAGCAATCGGTCCTGCAGGTACGGGAAAAACATACCTCGCCGTTGCTATGGCGGTAGATGCTTTCCGCAGAAAGGAAGTCAGCCGAATTATTCTTACAAGACCTGCAGTTGAAGCGGGCGAAAAGCTCGGCTTCCTTCCAGGCGATTTACAAATGAAGGTTGACCCGTATTTAAGACCTCTTTACGACGCTCTCGGCGATATGCTCGGAATGGAAAATTATCAAAAGTATCTTGAGCGCGGAGTAATTGAAATTGCCCCCCTTGCCTATATGCGAGGAAGAACTCTTGACGACGCTTTCATCATTCTTGACGAGGCGCAAAACACCACTCCCGAGCAAATGAAGATGTTCCTTACCCGTATCGGCTTCGGTTCAAAAGCAGTCATCACGGGCGATATCACGCAAATTGACTTGCCCGATGGTAAAAGGAGCGGACTTAAGGACGCCGCAAAGGTTCTTAAAAATATAGAAGGGCTTGATTTCTCCTATCTTTCCGACCGAGATGTTGTCCGTCATCCGCTTGTACAAAGAATTATTGCCGCATACGAAAAATTTGAAAAGAGATCCTAATTAACAAAGGATGGATTATGTATGAAAAAAGCATTTTTTAACAATACGCTGCACGCTATAATTTCAGGTGTTTCAATTCTTCTTATCATTCTCGTCGTCCTTTTTTCAGGAAAATCGGGACAGGTTGACCTTAAAGTCGGCGAGGTTTCAAACGAAGATATTTATGCTCCGCGTGCGGTTGTCGATGTAGCCACCACAGAGGCGCATCGTGAAGCAGCCCGAAAAAGAGATGATAATATTGCTTACAAAACAAACGCGGACAAGACGCGTGCTGCAGTTGACAGTATGTCGGATTTTTTCGCCGATGCCGTAGCTTTAAGGGAAACTTCAGGATATAGTCCCATCTCCATCCGCGACGAACTTATTTCACGGTCTGAATTTGAAATTTCAAGTGCGTCGGCACTTACAATTGCAATCGCAAATCAAAGCAATATGGAAAAAATGATAGAATCAAAGGCTATCGTGGAAGGGATAATGGAAAAAGGCGTTTCTGATGTCGGCTTGGCAAACGAAGAATTCAAAAAGGCAGTTGACAGCCTTAAGCTTTCGCAGACACATAAAGAGGCTGTTATCGAAATTGCTTCCCGTGTAATTGTTCAGAATCGTGAACTCGATGAAGCTGAAACCGAGCGCAGGCGCGATGCCGCAGCTGCTGCCGTTACGGATATAGTTTACGAGAAGGGCAGAATCATAGTAAGAAAAGGCGAAATAGTAAATGATTCTCAGCTTGAGATGCTTCGTCAGCTCGGTCTTTTGAAAGGCTCTAACCCCATTTCCATTTCTTACATATTCGGCGTTATTATCCTTATTATCACATTCTATTTCATAATTGCGTTGTTCTACTTAAAGCAGGAAAAAAGAACGCCGTATGCAATTCCGATAGCATCTCTTACAGGGCTTGTCGTAACGCTGATGGTATTTTACGGCTCAAAGCTTATTCCCGTAAATCTTATGCCACTTCTCCCGATAGGTATTTTCCCAGGGATTGTCGCAATTTTTGCCACGGCGCAGTTGTCTGTAATTTCAAACCTTGCGCTTTCAATTTTTTGCGCAATTGCGTTTGGTGCTAATTGGAGCTATGCAGTTTCTCTTATAATTGCAGGCACGCTTTCCTCATTTTGTTTTTCAGTTGTAAGAAGGCGCAACCACCTTCTTCCCGCGTCTATAGTATCGTCGGTTTTCTACGGACTTGCCTTCTGCGCGTTGTCGCTGATTGAGTCAAGCAGTGCATTTGCCGCATTCACATCCTTTGCAAAGGGATTTATGGGCGGTTTCATTTCAGGGCTTATAACAATCGGCTCGCTCCCCCTTGTTGAATGGATATTCAACGCAACAACACCGATGAAGCTCAGTGAGCTTGCAAACCCCGAAAACAAGCTTCTCAAGAAGCTTTTAGTCGAAGCTCCTGGAACTTATCATCATTCGCTGACGGTTGCAAATATTTCCGAAATCGCGGCGCGCAACATTCACGCAGACTCGCTTTTGGCGCGTGTAGGGGCTTATTACCACGATATAGGAAAGCTTCGTCATCCCCTTTATTTCAAAGAAAATCAGTATGATAAAAATATTCACGACACACTCTCTCCCGAGGAAAGCTCAGAGATTATAATAAGCCATGTGACAGAGGGCGTGGAAATTGCCACAAAGCACCGCTTGCCGCAGGCTATAATTGATATAATTGCCCAGCATCACGGCACGACTACAACGGGCTATTTCCTGATAAGAGCAAAAGAGCTCGGCGAGGTTAACGAATCTAAATTCACATACCCTGGTCCCGTTCCGCAGACGAAGGAAGCTGCAATCGTAATGCTTGCTGACTCTTGTGAAGCGGCGGTAAGAAGCATTGAAGACAA
>JAZRFX010000206.1:0-2633 GCA_045643845.1 Clostridia bacterium
AAGGGTAGCCGAAGCTACCCTTTTTGTCAGTTTAATTTCTTTAAGAAATCTTCAAGTCTGTCAAGGCCCTTTGTAATATTTTCCATACTTGTAGCATAGCTCCAACGAACATATTCATCAGTATCGAAATCCTTACAAGGAATAACTGAAACAAGTGCTTCTTCAAGAAGGATGCTTGCGAAAGAGTTACTGTCTGTAATGGTTTTTCCATTGATGCTCTTTCCGAAAAGGCTCTTTATATTCATCATTACATAGAACGCACCCTGAGGCATAAGGCAAGAAACGCCGTCAAACTCATTGATACGATTTACCATATATGTTCTGCGCTTTTCAAATTCCGCCTTCATAGCAAGAACTGTATCCATAGAACCTGTAAGAGCCGCAAGAGCCGCCTTCTGCGCGATTGAGTTGGGGTTACTTGTAGCGTGGCTCTGCACACTGCCCATAGCCTTTGCAAGAGCTGCGTTTGAAGCTGTGTAACCGATTCTCCAGCCTGTCATAGCGAAAGTCTTACTTACACCGTTGATGATAATTGTAAGATCCTTTATCTTTTCGTTGAAAGAAGCAATTGAAACATGCTTTCCGCCGTCGTAGATAAGATGCTCATAAATTTCGTCAGAAATAACATAGATATTCTTTTCTACGCAAAGGTCAGCAATCTTACGGAGTTCTTCTTCAGAATAAACCATACCTGTAGGATTAGAGGGAGTATTGATGATAACTGCGCGAGTCTTGTCTGTGATAACAGCTGCAATCTTTTCAGCAGTTACAAGGAAATTTTCTTCCTCAGTCGCCTTAAGAAGTACGGGAACACCATCGTTAAGCTTAACCATTTCGGGATAGCTTACCCAACAGGGAGTGGGAATAATAACCTCGTCGCCGGGATTAAGAATAACGCCGAGAGCGTTCATAAGAGAATGCTTCGCACCGTTTGAAATAACGATGTTTTCAATGCCGTATTCAAGGCCGTTTTCACGCATAAACTTTTCAGCAACTGCTGCCTTAAGCTCCTTTGTACCTGAAGCGGGAGTATAGCGTGTGAAACCTTCGTTAATTGCCTTGATAGCTGCTTCTCTGATATGTTCGGGAGTATTGAAATCGGGTTCGCCTGCACCAAAGCCTGCTACATCGATACCATTAGCCTTCATTTCGTTAACCTTTGCTGTGATTGCAAGAGTTGATGAAGGAGAAATTGACTGGAATTTTTTAGAAATGTTCATTTAAATCACCACCATAATATAATCTGAAATATTTTACACTATTTTTTCGTTTTTTGCAACACTTTTTTCGCGCCAAGTTCAATTTTTTTGATGATTGAAATAGCCAGTCGCCTCCGCCTCGTCAATTACATCGCAAACGGTCTGCCAAGCGGCGGGGAAACCTTTTTCTATCGCCGATGCTCTTTTTTCAACCTGCGCGCGGTTTACCTTGCCTTTTCGCCAGGTGTGACCGTCGGTTAAAATGTTATTTACAAGCGGCTGAAGACGGTCAAGCGATGCACAGAACATTGCATCGGGGGTTTCCTGCGCTTCAAATTCAAGCCACAGTTCACGAAGCTCCTTCCCGTCTTTTTCAGGGAGAATTGCAAAGAGCTTATCGGCGGCCTTCATTTCGCGCTCGCTCTTATCCTCGTGTCCTTTCTGGTCAAAGCAAAAGGTATCGCCTGCATAGATTTCAACAAGGTCGTGCACAAGGCACATTCTGATACATCTGTCGCGGTCAACGCCCTCGGGCGCGAGGTCGGAGAAAAGCATCGCCATCATAGCGATATGCCAGGAATGTTCCGCGTCAGTTTCGCGGCGCGATTTATCGGTTAAAAGAGTTTGTCTGTAAACGCCCTTCATTTTGTCAAGTAAGACTAAAAATTCAAGCTTTTTGCCGAACTCGGTATTCATATTGCTTTTGTATAAGCTGTCAGCCATTGTCTTTCCTCCTCAGTAAGATAGGGATTTATAAGTTTTTTGCACTTTTCGTTGTAGGAGTTAATCCAGTTTATCTCTGATTTTGTGAGAAACTCCTTGAACAGCTCCTCGGTTCCGATGGGGCAATAGTTCAAGGTTTCAAAGCACAAGAATTTTCCGTATTCCGTCGTGCTATGCTCCATAACCCTGATATGATTTTCGATTCTTATACCAAACTCGCCCTCGATATATACGCCAGGCTCGTTTGTGACGGTCATATTGGGGAGTATTTTCTCTCCGCACGCGGAAGAAATCCTCGCAGGGCCTTCGTGCACGCTTAATAGATAGCCTACGCCGTGACCTGTACTGCAGCGATAATCGAGTCCCTTTTTCCATATAGGCTTTCGCGCAAGAGAATCAATATTATTAAATGTAGTCCCCTCTGGGAAAACGGCGGTTGTAAGATTGATGTTTCCTTTTATAACGCGGGTTAACATTTCTCTTTCTTCGGGAGTGATATTCCCGATTGCAAGGGTTCTTGTCGTGTCGGTTGTGCCTTCAAGATACTGCGAGCCCGTGTCGATGAGAAGTAGTCCGTTATCGCCTATTTCCGCGCACTTTCCTTCTTCGGGGGAATAGTGCATCATAGCGGCATTTTCGCCGAATGCGGCGATTGTGTCAAAGGACGGCTCGATATACGAATCGTACTTTTGGCGGTGCTTTTCGATGATT
>JAZRFX010000207.1:0-7469 GCA_045643845.1 Clostridia bacterium
CGGCTCAAAAACTTTTCGGCGCATTCTGTAACCGCTTTTTTAATCATTTCTTCAGTTTCCTCTGAAAGAGAGCCTGTCTCGGAGATATTTTTAACTATTTTGGGATAAGTGTTGTCCACATAATCGTAGAGAGTTTTTTCGAATTCTCTTATATCCTGGGGAGCAATATCCTTGAGGAAACCATTTGTAACTGCATAAATAATTACAACCTGATGCTCAACGCTTACAGGTGCATTTCTGTCCTGCTTTAATACCTCAACGATTCTTTCACCCTGCTCAAGTCTTGCCTTTGTATCGGGGTCAAGGTCACTTCCGAACTGTGCAAATGACTGAAGTTCGCGGTACTGTGAATAAGCAAGCTTGAGAGTACCTGCAACCTTTTTCATAGCCTTAATCTGCGCGTTACCGCCAACTCGGCTGACTGAAATACCGGGGTTAACAGCGGGCATTACACCGCTGTGGAAAAGCTCGGTTTCAAGGAATATCTGACCGTCTGTGATGGAAATTACATTTGTGGGGATGTATGCCGACACATCGCCTGCCTGTGTTTCGATGATGGGAAGCGCCGTAAGAGAGCCACCACCGTATTCGGGAGCAAGACGAGCCGCGCGCTCAAGAAGTCTTGAATGAAGATAGAATACATCGCCCGGGTACGCTTCGCGTCCGGGGGGACGACGGATAAGAAGCGAAAGCGCACGATACGCCACCGCGTGCTTTGAAAGGTCGTCGTAAATTACAAGGACATCCTTGCCCTGATACATAAAGTATTCGCCGATTGCACAACCTGCGTAGGGAGCGATATACTGCATGGGAGCAAGCTCACTCGCAGTAGCGGCAACGACAGTTGTGTATTCCATTGCACCACTTTTTTCGAGTGTGTCAACAATTTGTGCAACGGTTGATTTTTTTTGACCGATGGCGACATAGATGCAGATAACATCCTTGCCCTTCTGGTTGATGATTGTATCAATACCGATAGTGGTTTTACCCGTTTGTCTGTCGCCTATGATAAGTTCACGCTGACCGCGACCGACGGGAATCATGGAGTCAATCGCCTTGATGCCTGTCTGAAGCGGAACGCTTACCGATTTTCTTTCGATAATACCCGGGGCGGGAGATTCAATTGAGCGGCGCTCGGTAGTCTTTATTTCACCCTTGCCGTCGATAGGTTCGCCGAGAGCATTTACTACTCTGCCAATCATATTTTCGCCGACGGGAACGCTTACGACACTACCTGTTCGCTTTACGATATCGCCCTCGCGGATTTCAGCGTCCGAGCCGAGGATAACAAGACTTACAAAGCTTTCTTCAAGGTTAAGCGCCATCGCAACCTCGCCGTTTTCAAACTCTACAAGCTCGTTGCTCATACAGTTGTCAAGCCCTTTTACCTTTGCGATGCCGTCGCCTACCTCGATAACATATCCCGTTTCCTTTTGCTCTATTTTATTTGAAAAATTCTTAATCTGGTCTTTTATGATTTTACTGATTTCATCGGATTTTAGCTGCATTATTTCACCTTCTATTAAAACTCGTCGGATGCAATCTGCGCCTTTATATTGTCAAGCCTTGTGCGCACGCTTGCATCGGTCTGCGAATTGTCAGTTCGAAGGATTATTCCTCCGAGAATAGATTCATCCACCTTTGCGGTAAGCTCAATTTTTTTGCCCCACTCTTTTTCAAGCTTTTCTACAAGCTTTTTATGAAGCTCATCGCTTAAAGGAACAGCGGTTATCGCCGTAACGCGCTTTATTCCATGCTTTTCGTAATAAAGCTTTTCATATTCCTTTATACAGTCGGGCAAAAGATATGCGCATCTTTTCTCGCAAAGTATTTTGACAAAATTTGTGATGTATTCCATGTAAGACGAAAAAGCCTCGTCAATAAGCTCAAAACGCTTTTCAGCAGGGATGGTAGGGGAGTCAAGAAGAGATATATACTCCTTATTTTCGGAAAGAATTTCAAAGATGCTTTTAAGCTCCTCATAAATTTTCTCCGTAAGCCCTTCATCCTCCGCAAGCGAGAATAATGAATGAGAATATGTCAATGATTTCATTTATTCTCACCCCAATTGTCGATAAAATCGCTTACAAGCTTTTCGTGGTCTTTTTCCTGAAGGTCTTTTTCAATAACCTTCTGCGCGATATCGACAGCTATTGAAGCGATATCGTTTTTGATATCACTTACAGCGGATTCCTTTTCGCGCTCAATTTCTTTTTGTGCCTTTTCAAGAATAGCAGACGCTTCACGCTTTGCTTCGCTTACGATTTCTTCTCCGCGTATAGTAGCGTCATGCTTCGCATCCTTCATAATTTTAGCGGCTTCTTCCTTCGCGGAAGAGAGCTTTTCGCTATACTCTTTTTCAAGCGCCTCGGCACTGCTTTGCGCGGATTCAGCGTTTTTGTACATTTCGCTGACTTCCTTATCGCGTGCCTCGTGCATATTTAAAACAGCCTTGAAAAGGAGCTTTTTCATTACTAAAACAAGGATAATAAGATTTATCCAGGTAAAAATCATAGTCCACGGGGCAATAGCCACGAACTCCTGAAATTTCTCCATTTTGTCGCCTCCTCTTAAAAACTGCGTTGCGGTTAATATACCGCGACGGGATTATCAGATAAGGGGATTAGCAAAAAGGAGAATCATTGCAACAACAAGACCGTAAATACCTGTTGATTCTGCAACTGCACAACCGAAAAGCATAGTGGAAGTGATGTCGCCCTTTGCTTCAGGCTGACGGCCTACTGCTTCTGCGGCTTTACCTGCGGCGTAACCCTGACCGATACCCGGGCCTATACCTGCAATCATTGCAAGGCCTGCACCTACTGCTGATGCTGCTCTTATAATAGCTTCTGTCATTTCCATAATAAATACCTCCAAAAATATTAAATGTTATTGTTTTTCATTTGCACTGCCTACATAAACCATCGTAAGCATACTGATAATATAAGCCTGCAAAAAGCTTGTAAATACATCAAAATAAATTGATAATACCGCGGGAAGTCCGACCTGGAAGAAGGGAATCGTTCCAATAACGGGAATCCAGCCTATCAGCGCACGGCTGAGTGCCGCAAGTGCGCCATAAATAAGTGTTGTGATTACAATGCCCGATGCAATGTTACCAAAATGACGGAACGCCATTGAAATCGGATTTGCAATTTCGCCTACAATATTAAGCGGAGCCATAAAGAATACGGGTTCAACAAACCCTTTAAGCCAACCGCCAACACCCTTGTTTTTAATATTGTAAAACTGAATAAGCACAAATGCTATCAGGGCAAAAGCAAAGGTAGTATTGAGGTCGCCCGTCGGGGCGCGCAGGCCCAAAAGTCCGCAAAGGCTTGAAAGAATAGAATACGAGAAAAGCGCGCCTATATAGGGAAGAAAGAAGAGATTGTGACTGCCCATAGTTTCTTCCACAAGGCTTTTAAGTGTAAGAACGAGCTTTTCCGCTATAATTTGCCTTTTTGAAGGGTTTCTTACTGAAAGATTCCTTCCTAAAATAAAGCAAACAATTGATATTGCAATTACAACAAGCCAACCGTTAAAGATTGTTTCAGTTATCGGAATTCCGCCTAAAATCGGTATTTCAAACAGTATTTTAGGACCGTTTACGCTCAAGAGTTATCACTCCTTTTTTTGCTGCGGGAGGTAAAAGCTCCCACAATAGAAATTGCAGGTCGCTGAAATAAAATCGGGATAATTGCCGCCCAGAAATGTATCACGGAAGAAGTCGCCGCGAAGATAATCATAACGGCGGTAAGGATAAGTCTTGCATTATAGCTTATTGCCATATGCGCTTTCGCGCCTGCAGGGGATTTATCCATACTTTTCTTTACTGAATAAGCAAGATAAAAGAAATTGGCGCACACAAACGCACAACCGTATACTACTCCTATTAGAATGTCAGAACGAAACGATAAAAATACAGTGAAAAGTATAAATTCAACAATTCCGAAAAGAAGTATCATAAAACATACTCTCAGAGCGTCTTTGTAAACTGAATTATTTTTCATCTTTATCTCCCTTCCCGATTTCTTTGCAAAATTTTATAAAAGTAGTTACTGCACTTCCAAGCCCCATAAATACGCCGATGAGCATAACATAGTTTCCAAGCGAAAACTTTTGCTTTACCCACGAAGCAATCCCTATCCAAATCAATAAGGATATCGCAACACTGAGCCCCAGCTGTGTAACCGAGCCAAGTGCTGCGAAAATTTGTTTTTTAGAAGCCTTCATTTTACAACCACTCAACGGGACGACAGCTTGTAACACCGAAATGGTAAAGGATAGCATCGGCAATTCTTCTTGATGCGTTTCCGTCGCCGTAGGGGTTAACTGCAACGCTCATCTTATGGTATTCATCCTCATCTGTAAGAAGCTGTGAAGCAAGAGAATAGATAATATCTTCCTCTGTACCTGCGATTTTAACTGTACCTGCTTCAGCCGCTTCAGGTCTTTCAGTTTCGCCACGAAGAACGAGTACGGGCTTTCCGAGTGCGGGGGCTTCCTCCTGAAGTCCGCCTGAATCAGTAAGGATGAGATGCGCCTTATTCATAGCGTTATGAAGAACATCAACATCGAGAGGCTCTACAAGATGAACGCGCGGAATATTTCCTAAAATTGCATTTGCGGTTTCACGAACTGCGGGATTGAGATGAACGGGGTAAATAACCTCGATATCGGGGAAATCGCGCACAAGTCTTGCAACAGCACGGCAAATATTTTCAAGCGGAGCACCAAGATTTTCTCTGCGGTGCGCAGTCATAAGAACTATGCGCTTGTCCATATCGATTCCTTCAAGGGGGGTTCCCACGAAAGAGAAGTCCTTCTTAATTGTTGTCTTGAAAGCGTCGATAACTGTGTTACCTGTTATGAAAATGCTGTCGGGATTAACGCCTTCATTGATAAGGTTTGCGCGGTTGCTCTTTGTAGGAGAGAAGTGAAGGTCAGAAATAACGCCTGTAAGACGGCGGTTCATTTCCTCGGGGAAGGGGAAATATTTGTCGTAAGTACGAAGACCTGCTTCAACATGACCAACCTTAATCTGATTGTAGTATGCCGCAAGAGAACCTGCAAATGTTGTTGAAGTATCGCCGTGAACAAGAACAAGGTCGGGCTTTTCCTGACGAAAAACCTCTTCAAGACCTGTAAGAGCCTTTGTAGTAATACCTGCAAGTGTCTGGCGCTCAGTCATAATATTAAGGTCGAAATCGGGCTTAATATCAAAAAGATTGAGAACCATATCAAGCATTTCGCGGTGCTGTGCCGTAACACAAACCTTGCAGTCGATAGCAGGTCTTGACTTAAGCTCGTAAATGAGCGGAGCCATCTTTATTGCCTCAGGTCTTGTTCCGAAAACTGTAAAAACTTTAATCATAATTTCCTCCTGAATTATTTATTCTCGTCTTTATCGGTAATCGTTTCTATGATTCTGGGCGTAAGCCACAAGAACAAAACAAAACCTAAAAGTACGAGTGCCAGTACCCAAAGCGAAACTGCGCCCGTAGCGATAAGTGCTACTGCAACAACGCAAAGGATAAGGCATAAAGCATATATTGTTGTAACGGCTCTCTTTTGTGAGAAACCGGCATCAATCAATTTGTGGTGAAGATGTCCTCTGTCGGGAGAGAGAATAGGCTGATGGTTTTTAAGTCGGCGAAGTACAGCCGAAGTTGTATCGAAAATGGGAAGACCGAGGACAAGAATCGGTGCAGCAAGTGAAACTACTGCATACCCCTTGAACAGTCCCTGTACGGAAGCCGCGCCCAGCACAAACCCCAGAAACATCGAACCCGTATCGCCCATAAAGAGCTTTGCAGGGTTGAAATTGTAGGGAAGGAAACCGAAGCAAGCACCCGCAAGTGCGCTTGTAATGAAAGCAACCTCGCTCTCGCCAACGATGATGGCGATACAAAGAAGCGTAAGCGCTGAAATTGATGAAACGCCGCAGGCAAGTCCGTCAAGCCCGTCAAGCAAATTCGTCGCGTTTGTGATTGCAAGTATCCATATAAGAGTAATGGGAATGGCGAACCAACCAAGACCGATGTAGCCGTATTCCACTAAAAATGAAGGAACTCTTATAAACTCAATTCGTACACCTGCAAGAACGGGACACAGCGCGGCAAGAATCTGAAAAACAAGCTTGAACTTTGCGCTGAGTGCATAAATATCGTCGAATATTCCGAGGATTACTATAATAAGACAACCGAGAGCAAGCCCCCACAGCTCCTTATCAGTTTTTGCGAAAAGAAGCACGCTTATAATAAATCCGAAAAATATTGCAAGACCGCCAAGACGCGCCGTGGGTTTTTTATGCATACGGCGATTGTCTTTGGGAACATCGACCGCGCCGATTTTAAAAGCGAACTTTTTAACAAACGGCGTGGTGGCAAAAGTTATTACAAATGCCAATATAAATGTAATCAGAATACTGTTTCTCATAATGGTCTACTCCTTGAAAGTGATCAGATAATGAAACCGACTTTCTTTTTCGTTTTTGTTATTGTGCGGCGGGCAATAGCATTTGCCTTTTCCGCGCCTGACTTATATACATTTTCAAGGAAATCCTTGTTCTTCATAAGCTCGTCATACTTTGCCTGAATAGGACGAAGATGTTCTACAATAGCCTCGCCGACAGCGACCTTGAAATCGCCGTAGCCCTTGCCTGAAAATTCCGCTACCGCTTCGTCGATGCTCTTTCCTGTAACGGTAGAGTAAATTGTGAGAAGGTTGTTTACGCCGTCTTTACCTTCGCGGTAGCAAACCTCCGCTTCGGAGTCGGTAACGGCACGCTTTAACTTTCTCATAATATCCTCGGGCTTATCAAGAAGGAATATGCAACCGTTTGGGTTGGGATCACTCTTTGACATCTTTGCGGTAGGTGTCTGAAGACTCATAATCTTTGCGCCTGCATTTTTAGCAGGAATATAAGCGTCGGGGATAACAAATGTATCGCTGTAAAGTGTGTTGAAGCGATGTGCAATATCGCGTGCGAGCTCAAGATGCTGCTTCTGGTCTGCGCCAACGGGAACGAGGTCAGTCTGGTACAAAAGAATGTCCGCCGCCATCAGAACAGGGTAGGTGTAAAGACCTGCATTGATGTTTTCAGGATGCTTTTGTGACTTGTCCTTAAACTGCGTCATGCGATTAAGCTCGCCCATCTGCGTAAAGCAGTTGAGTATCCAGCTAAGCTCCGCGTGAGCGGGCACATGGCTCTGAATAAACATAATATTTTTTTCAGTGTCAAGTCCGCAGGCAATGTACTGCGCAAGGAGAGAAAGAGTGTTCTTACGAAGCTGTGCAGCCTCCTGTCTTACAGTGATTGCGTGCATGTCAACAACGCTGAAAATACAGCTGTATTCGTCTTGAAGAGAAACCCAGTTTTTAAGCGCTCCAAGGTAGTTTCCAAGTGTGATAGAATCGCTTGAGGGCTGGATTCCTGAAAAAATAATTTTCTTATCGTTAATCAT
>JAZRFX010000208.1:0-2449 GCA_045643845.1 Clostridia bacterium
CCTCTTTTTTCACACCTGAATTCATAAAAAAGAAGACGATAAAAGGCATTAAAACCGCAGTTACGGAGAAAAAGAGTACTGTCATAAAATAGCGTTTAATCATAAAATTCACCTCGCGCTATATTTATTTTATCCATATTGTTAAATAAATAGAACTTTTGTATTGTAATTGCGGGTAGTTTGTGCTATAATAATTTGGAATATTGTTAAATACAGGAAAAACCATCAGAACGGAGGCAACTTCATGCAGGAAGGATACTCAAACTTTATTCACGACATTATTGACCAGGATTTGGCGGAGGGACGCGAAAATCACGTTCACACACGATTTCCTCCCGAGCCTAACGGTTATCTTCATATCGGCAGTGCAAAAGCTATATGGATAAATCACAGCACAGCTAAAAAATATGGCGGTCTTTTCAATCTTCGTTACGATGACACTAATCCCGTTAAGGAAGATGATGAATTCGTAAAGGCTATTGAAGAAGATTTACATTGGCTTGGCGCAGACCCCACAGGCGGTATTTTCTACGGAAGCGATTATTTCGACAAGTGCTACGAATTCGCTTGCAAGCTTATCCGTGATGGAAAGGCGTTTGTATGCGACCTTTCTCAGGAAGAAATGGCGCAGTACCGCGGTTCTCTTACCGAGCCCGGTAAGGAAAGTCCCTACAAGAATAGAAGGGTTGAGGAAAACCTTGACCTTTTCGAGCGTATGAAAAACGGTGAATTCGGCAACGGAGAACGCACACTCCGTGCAAAGATTGATATGACTTCACCCAATATGAATATGCGTGACCCCGTTATCTATCGCATACTTCATACCAATCATCATCGTCAGGGTAACAAGTGGTGCATCTATCCTATGTACGACTTTGCTCATCCGATTCAGGATGCGCTTGAAGGTATCACTCATTCACTTTGCTCAATCGAATTTGAAAACCATCGCCCGCTCTACAACTGGGTTGTTGAAAATGTTGGTTTTGAGCACGATCCTCATCAGTACGAATTCGCTCGTCTTAATATGACATATACAGTTATGAGTAAGCGTTATCTCCGCAAGCTCGTTGAAACAGGATATGTTGACGGATGGGACGATCCCAGAATGCCAACCCTTCAGGGACTTCGCAGACGCGGATACACACCTACTGCAATATTTGATTTCATCGAACGCAGCGGTGTTGCAAAAGCTAATAGTATGGCTGATATCCGTCTTCTTGAATATTGTATTTGCGAAGAGCTTAACGAAAATGCGCAAAGACGCGTTGCTGTTATTGAACCGCTCAAGGTTACCATAACAAATCTTCCCGATAACCATATTGAGTACTTTGAGCTTCCCAACCATCCCAAGAAGCCTGAGCTCGGCACAAGAAAAGTTCCTTTTACAAACAAGCTTTATATTGAGCAGAGCGACTTTATGGTTGAGCCTATCCCAGGTTTCAAGAGATTGAAGCCCGACGGTGAAGTAAGACTTATGGGTGCATATATAATGAAGTGCAACGAAGTCCTTTATAACGAAGACGGAAGCATCAAAGAGCTTCTTTGCACAGTTGATATCGAAACAGGTAATGGTATGCCCACCGACGGCAGAAAGGTCAAGGGTAACATCCATTGGCTCAGCCGTGCTACTGCTGTAGAATTCAGCGTTCATCAGTTTGACAACATCTTTAACAAAGAAAATGTTGCAACTCTCCTTGAAGACGACAATTTCGATGAATTCATCAATCCCGACTCACTTATCGTTTATGAAAAATCTTATGGCGAGCCTTCTCTTGCCGATGCACAAATTGGCGAAAAGTTCCAGTTTGTTCGTATGGGTTATTTCACAAAGGATAGTAAGAAGGACGGAGTGTTCAACCGCACCGCTCCCCTTAAGAGTTCCTTTAAACCTGAATAATAAGGCACTAAAAAGCAGTTCAATTGAACTGCTTTTTATTTGTGCCAAATCTTGTTTTTTTATTGCCATAAATTGCTCTTTAGATTGACTTTTTACTATATAAATGTTAAAATTTAATCATCTATAAAAGGAGGATATTATTATGAAAAAGTTACTCACAAAATCACTTGTGTTGACACTTGTTCTCAGCATGCTTGTATCCATGCTTCCCGTGTTCGCAACAAGTGAAACAGGCACACATCCCTTCAGCGATGTTCCCGCTACTGAATGGTATAACGAATATGTTCAGAATGTATGGGAAAAAGGACTCATTAAGGGAATGACAGAAACAACATTCGAGCCGAGCGGCAATCTTACAAAAGGTATGATCCTTACAATACTCGGCAGACTTGATGGTGTTGATGAATCAGCATACACAGAAATTAAGTTTGAAGACGTTAAGGCAGACGAGTGGTATGCTCCTTATGTTATGTGGGCAGCTGAAAACAAAATTGCTGCAGCTGTAAGCGAAACAGAATTCGCTCCTGTAGCACTCGTAACAAGAGAAGAAAT
>JAZRFX010000209.1:0-2355 GCA_045643845.1 Clostridia bacterium
TGATATTTTTGATAAATCAAAAGTGATATTGAAGCCTAACGGTTTCAGTGATATTATATTTGCCAATCAGTTGTGCAAAGCACAATGTAACTCGGCACAAGCCGAATATAACTGCGTAGCAATATAACTTGCCGCGAGGCAAATATAACTGAAAAAAGACATCCAATCGGATGTCTTTTTTCTGGTAGCCGAACTAGGATTCGAACCCAGACATACAGAGTCAGAGTCTGCTGTGCTACCCTTACACAATTCGGCTAAATTTTTGCTACCCACATAGTGTACAACATTTGGGATTGTTTGTCAACTGTTTTTTTAAATTTTTTGAAACTTTTTCTATTATTTACCGAGAAGTGTTTTTTTATTATTAACTCTTGACATAGCTACCTATATAATAGTAAAATAAAGTGATATCGTATGTAATAATGGGAATATTGTAATTATTAAAGAAAGGAATGATTTTTGTGGCAATTACTGCACCTCGTGGTACTGCAGATATACTTGCACCCGACATTCTTAAATGGAAATATATTGAAAAGAAAATATCCGAGATAAGTTCTCGTTTCGGATACAGCGAAATCCGTACACCCGTGTTTGAGCATACTGAGCTTTTCGCGCGCGGCGTCGGCGATACTACTGATGTTGTTCAGAAGGAGATGTACACCTTTGAAGACAAGGGTGGCAGAAGCATCACTCTTCGTCCTGAAGGAACTGCCTCCGTTGCGAGAGCGTTTTTAGAGCATAACATTTACGCTCAGCCTCTCCCCGCGAAGCTTTGCTATAACATCACTTGTTATCGTTATGAAAAGCCTCAGGCAGGCAGACTTCGTGAATTTCATCAGTTCGGCGCGGAGTGTTATGGCACAAGCGACCCGACAGTTGATGCGGAGGTTATCTCACTTGCTAAAACAGTTTTGAATGTACTTGGTATAGAAAAGCTTACGCTTAATATCAACTCTATCGGTTGTCCCACTTGCCGAGCTAAATATAATGAAGCTCTTAAGGATTATTTCCGTCCTTATATTGAGGATGGTACACTCTGCGGAACTTGTCGCGAAAGATTTGACAAAAACCCGCTTCGTATCCTTGACTGTAAGAGTCCCGTTTGCGGAGAGATTGCAGCAAAGGCTCCCGTGCTTCTTGATTATATTTGTGACGAATGCCGTGACCACTTTGAAGAGGTTAAGAAACACCTTGAGGCGATGGGTATTGACTACTGCGTAGACGGCACAATCGTTCGCGGACTCGACTACTACACAAAGACAGTATTTGAATTCAAGACAGCTCTTTCAGGTACTGCAGGAACAGTTTGCGGTGGCGGTAGATATGACGGTCTTATCGAGCAGTTAGGCGGTGCGCCTACCCCGGGTATCGGCTTCGCAATGGGTATCGAAAGAATCATCCTCGCACTTGATGAAGCAGGTGCTATGCCCACTCTTTCCGATGTTCCTGATATATATATTGCAAACATCGGCGAAGAAACAAAACTTTTCGTAACTGCACTTACTGACAAGCTCCGTAAGGCAGGCGTAAAATGCGAACGCGATTTATGTGCAAGAAGTCTTAAAGCGCAAATGAAATACGCTGACAAGTGTGGCGCAAGATTTTCTATGGTAATCGGCGGCGATGAAGCCGAAAAGAAGAGCGCAACGCTTAAAAACATGGCTGAAAAAGAACAAACTGAAGTAAGTCTTGAAAATCTTGACGAGCTTATTAAGATAGTGAAGGAGTAATAGTATGGATACAATCAAAGGATTAAAAAGAACATATATGTGCGGACAGCTCCGCGAAGAAAACATCGGCGAAACTGTAACTCTTATGGGTTGGGTTGCAAAGGCCAGAGATATGGGCGGTCTTGTATTCGTTGATATCCGTGACAGAAGCGGTATCTCCCAGATAGTTTTTGAGCCCGGCAACGCTGAGCTTCAGGAAAAGGCTACTTCTCTTCATATGGAATATGTTATCGCCGTTACAGGTAAAGTAAGAATGAGAAGTAACATCAACAACAACATTCCTACAGGTAAGGTTGAGGTTGAAGCAGAAGAGCTTCGTATCCTTAATACTTGTGAGGTTACTCCCTTCGTTGTTACTGACGATGTAAAGGCAGGCGAAGACCTTCGTCTTAAGTATCGCTACCTTGACCTTCGCAGACCTACTCTTGTAAACACACTCCAGATGCGTCACAGAGTAACTCAGGTTGCAAGAAGATATTTTGACGAAAATGGCTTCCTTGAAATTGAAACTCCTATTCTCACAAAGAGCACTCCCGAAGGTGCACGCGACTACCTTGTTCCCAGCCGTGTTTATCCGGGTAACTTCTTCGCTCTTCCCCAGTCACCCCAGCAGTATAAGCAGCTT
>JAZRFX010000210.1:0-2035 GCA_045643845.1 Clostridia bacterium
TCCGCCGTGACAACAACCATTACATCGCACTTTTTATCCGCGCCGCTTGATTCAAGCTCGCTCCCGTCGATAAGACATATATCACAGCCTGAATTTTCGCAAAGCGTGAAGCATCTCTCCAAAATCGCACCGTGAACAATATTATTGAGTGTTTTAAGCTTTTTGCTATCCTCAAAAACGATTGCACCAAGTGCTTTGCGATTGATATTTCCGCCTTCGTCGAGAATTACATCGGAAAACGCATCGACAAGCGCCGCTTTTACATCGCCATCCAGAAGAACCTCGTGCGCAACACGGTCGCAATCAACCGTGAAAACGCCAAGCTTTTCAAATATTTTCGCGGCACTTGATTTGCCGCTGCCTGTCCTGCCTGTAAGACCAATGAGCTTTTTCATAGGCATTTTCCTTTCGGATTATTTGGTTTCATACCAACTTTTGCCGATTTTAACATCAGCGCGAAGAGGAACGGAAAGTTTAACCGCATTTTCCATTTCTTCCTTTAATATAGAAGCCACCTTTTCAGCATCCTTTTCGGGCACTTCACAAATCAGTTCATCGTGCACCTGAAGGATAAGTCGTGCATCGGGACATTTTTCGGAAAGTGCCTTCTGCACCTTTACCATAGCAATTTTGATGATATCCGCCGCCGTTCCCTGAATGGGTGCATTCATCGCAACGCGCTCGCCGAATGAACGAAGGTTGAAATTGCTCGCCGCAAGCTCGGGAATATATCTCCTTCTGCCGAAGATGGTGGTAACATAACCATTTTCTTTCGCGTCGGCAATGGTTTTTTCCATATATTCTTTCACACGGCTGTAGTGCGCAAAATAGTTTTCCATATACTCTTTTGCTTCCTTGCGTGTGATTTTAAGCTCGCCTGCAAGTGAAAACTCGCTCTGCCCGTATATGATTCCGAAATTGACCGTCTTTGCGCGCGAACGCATATCGTCGGTCACAAGGAAATCGGGAACCTTGAATACCTGCGTTGCAGTTATTGTGTGAATATCCGCGTCGGTGTTGTATGCCTCCTGCATAACTTTTTCGTCCGCCATATGCGCAAGTACGCGGAGCTCGATTTGTGAATAGTCGGCGCCGACAAGAAGATGCCCTTCCTTTGCAACAAACATCTTTCTTATTTCGCGTCCGATTTCCGTGCGGACGGGAATGTTCTGAAGATTCGGCTCGGTCGAGCTTATTCTTCCTGTTGCAGTAACCGTCTGGTTGAGCGTGCTGCGGATTCGTCCTTCCTCGTCTAAAAGGGGAAGGAAAGCGTCCGCATAGGTTGACTTTAACTTTGCAAGATGGCGGTACTCGATGATAGAATCAATTATCTCGTGCTTGCCGCGGAGCTTTTCAAGTACGGACGAATCGGTAGAATATCCCGTCTTTGTCTTTTTAACGATGGGAAGCCCCAAATCCTCAAAAAGGAGTTTTCCAAGCTGTTTGGGGGAGTTTATATTAACCTCTCCGCCTGCCATAAAGTATATCGCGCCCTCAAGTGCGGATATTCTTTCGCCGAGCATCTTGCCGAATTTTTCAAGCTCGTCACGATCGATTTTGAAGCCTTCAACTTCCATATTATAAAGAACATTGGAAAGCGGAAGCTCGATTTCTTCAAAAAGTTCAACCTGAGCTCTTTCCGAAAGGATAGAAAGCTGTTTTTCGGAAAGTGCCTTCATTGACACAACTGACGGAGCGAGCGAGTACGAAATCATAATCTCGCCAAGGTTGTATTCGCTCCTTGACGGATCAATTATATATGATGCAATTTCGCTGTCGTAAAAATCGCCTGCAAGGGAAATTCCCGCATCCGCGAGTGCGTGTTTTGTTTTCTTATATCGGTGGGTAAATCTCTTTATGCCTTCATCCTCAAAAATTTCGCATAGAGAGGAGGCATCAGCCACGCATTCTTTTCCGCCCGATGCAAAGTGAACTTTATCTTCTTTTAATATAAAGGAAAATTCTTTTTCGCTTTTTGCATTTTTTATATCTTCATCGGTAGCGGAAGCTACTGCGATTTCTTCAAAGCTTTCCT
>JAZRFX010000211.1:0-3545 GCA_045643845.1 Clostridia bacterium
AGTTGTAAAATAATGGTACATTTAAAAAAGGAGACGATTTATAATGATTAAAAAACTTTTGGCACTTGTACTCTCATTAATGTTAGTACTCAGCTTTGCAGGATGTTCTTCCGATACTGCAAACGAAGAAAAAGATGAAAAAGAAAAAGTAGAAGAAAAAGCAGATAAAAAAGAAAAGAAAGAAGAAAAAGAAAAAACTCCTGAAGAAGAAGCTGAAGCAGTGGCAGAAGCATTTATGGATGCATATATCGATTTCGATTCAGCAGCTCTTGTAAAACTTGTTAATGATGCTGACGAACTTCCCGAAATATTCCAGCAAGATATTTTAGACCAGCTCGTTGAAGAAGCTTCTGCTGAACTTCCTGGTTACGAAGAAGACTTTAAAGAAGTTTTTGAAGTTATGTTTAACAGCATAAAGAAAGAACTCAGCTACGAAATTATAGATGTTGAAGAAGATGAAGACAAATTTACATTTACAGTTTCTACCTCAACTCCAGATTTTGATAACATCAGTTTCGACGATTATTTGAGCGACGAAGCTATGAGCAACCTTCTTTCAGAAATGCTCGCAAACGGCGAAATAACTGAAGATATGTCTGAAGAAGAATTAATGGATACGGTTATGACAGCTTATTTCGATATGGCGAAAGAAGTTTTCACAGAAATAGATTTCGGAACTGCTATAGTAGAAACCGAATGTAAAGTCGTAGTAGTAAAAGACGGCAAGAAGTGGGTTGTAGACGCTGCTAATAGCGAATTAGATTCAATCTGATTTACGAACACAACAAAAAAACAGGTGACGATTGTCACCTGTTTTTTTGTTTGCTGTTTTTATGCTAAAAGAATATTTTTTTCGGCAAAGGTTATCAATTTTTGCAAAGAAATATATGTTAAAATCATATACGAAAAATGAAAGGATGGGTTTATGATGGCAAATAATTTCAGTTTGGGAAAAAACGCCCTGATAGTGCACCTGATAGGAGAAATTGACCAATACGCAGCAGCAGAATTAAAAGAATCTATTGATGTTGAGATAGAAAATTCTCCCAAGAAAAATCTGATATTCGATCTTTCTGGAGTAACATTGATGGATTCTTCAGGGATAGGACTTATTGTAGGACGATACAAACTTATATCCTCGCTTGGCGGGAAAGTTATTTTGTGTAACGCTTCGGAAACTGTTTCAAAAATGATAAAGCTCAGCGGAATTCAAAAAGTTATAACTTTAACCAAAACCCAGAGCGAAGCAGAAAGATTATTGACAGTCGAGAAAGGTAGATGAAATATGAATAACTATTTAAAAGTAGAATTCCCCTCTAATTCAATAAACGAAAGTCTTGCAAGAATTATCGTATCGGGCTTTGTAATGCCACTTGATCCGACAATCGAGGTTCTTTCCGATGTTAAAACGGCAGTTTCCGAAGCAGTTACAAATTCTATAATCCATGCCTACAGCGAGGAAAAAGGGATGGTTACAATGGAACTTGAAATGAAAGAAAGAGAACTGACTATAAAAATCGTTGATCATGGCATAGGAATTTCAGATATCAGGCAGGCGAGAGAGCCGCTTTACACATCCAAACCCGAATCAGAACGAAGCGGAATGGGATTTACTGTAATGGAAAGTTTTATGGACTCATTACATATCATCAGCGAATTGGGACACGGAACAACTGTTGTTATGACAAAAAAGCTTTGACGGGTGGATTTTATGAAGGAAGAAAACTATCGCCTTATAAAACTTGCACAAAACGGAGATAAAGCAGCACTTGAAGAACTTACACTTCAAAACAAGGGCTTGATATGGGCTTCCGCACGCAGATTTCTGGGCAGAGGAGCAGACCTCGAGGATTTGTTTCAAATTGGTGCTATCGGACTTATTAAAGCCGTAAATAAGTTTGATACATCTTACAATGTAGAGTTTTCAACATACGCAGTTCCTATGATATTGGGAGAAATACGGAGATTTCTTCGCGATGACGGAATAATAAAAGTCAGTCGCAGTTTGAAGGAACTCGCATATAGCGCAAAAACGGTTTCAGAAAAGATATATCTGAAAGAGGGGAGGGAGGCTACCATCTCGGAGCTTGCCGAGGTTATCGGCTCTACTGAAGGAGAAATTATGCTGTCTTTCGAAGCTACACAGCCTACAGAATCGATTTTCAAAAGCATACACGACGGAGATAATTCACAGGTTCTTCTCATAGACAAATTAAATTCAAATACCTGTGAGGAAGATGGCCTTTTGACAAGCATGGCTCTTAAAGAAGCTATTGACAGTTTGCCCTCGAGAGAAAAACAAATTCTTTTGCTTCGCTATTATAAAGAAAAGACTCAAAGTGAAGTTGCGAAAATAATGGGAGTGAGTCAGGTTCAGATTTCAAGAATAGAGAAGAAACTTTTAGGAATTCTTCGAAAAAAGATAGGCTAAAAACTGCAATTTTGTGAGTCTTAATCATTGACACTATAACTATAAAGTGGTATTATATAGATAATTGGGAAATTAGGCAAAATTTTCAAAACAAAAAGGAGACGTTACAAATGGCAAAAATAGTTACAATGGGCGAGATAATGCTTCGTTTATCAACTCCCAACAACGAAAGATTTATTCAGGCAGACGAGTTTGATGTGTGCTACGGTGGCGGCGAAGCCAACGTTGCAGTTTCACTTGCAAACTATGGTCACGATGCTGAATTCGTTACAAAGGTTCCCGCTAATCCCATCGGTGAGTGTGCAGTAGCAGCTCTTCGCAAAATGAATGTAAAAACAGACAACATTCCTCGTGGTGGCGAAAGACTTGGTATCTATTTCCTTGAAACAGGCGCTGCAATGCGTGCTTCAAATGTTGTATATGATAGAGCACATTCTTCAATCTCTACTGCAGTAGCAGAAGACTTTGATTTTGATAAGATTTTTGATGGTTGCGACTGGTTCCACTTCACAGGAACCACACCCGCTGTATCAGATCAGGCTGCAGAACTTACTGAAGTTGCTCTTAAGGCTGCAAAAGCAAAGGGCGTAAAGGTTTCTTGTGACCTTAACTTCAGAAAGAAGCTTTGGTCAAGTGAAAAGGCTCAGCGCGTTATGTCAAACCTTATGCAGTATGTAGATGTATGTATCGGCAACGAAGAAGATGCTGAAAAGGTTCTCGGCTTCAAGCCTGGTGAAACTGATGTAACAAGCGGCGAACTTGAACTCGCAGGTTACAAGAGCATTTTCGAACAGATGGTTGAAAAGTTTGACTTCGAATATGTTATTTCTTCACTTCGTGTTTCTCACTCTGCTTCAGACAACGGTTGGTCTGCTTGCATCTATTCAAGAGATACAAAGGAATTCTACCATTCAAGAGAATACAGAATCGCTCCTATCGTTGACCGTGTAGGCGGCGGCGACAGCTTCGCTGGCGGTACAATTTGTGGCTTCCTCGACGGAAAGAACTTCAAGGATGCTCTTGAATTCGGTGTTGCAGCTTCTGCACTTAAGCACACAATTCCTGGCGATATGAACCTCGTTACACGCGCTGAGGTTGAAAACCTCGTAGGAAG
>JAZRFX010000212.1:0-1622 GCA_045643845.1 Clostridia bacterium
GAGGTCATGGACGGCGAGCAGTTCACCGCTCTGATGGACAGAGGCGCTTCCGAGCAGGAGCTGATTGAAATTGCCGAGGAGCGTCAGCGCAGAAGCCGCGAGGCGAATGAGCAAAAGGAACAGGCTGAGCAGGAGCGCGCACGCCGCGAGGCAGAGCAAAAGGCGAATGAAAACCCCTTCCCCTACGCACAGCCCATCGAAGAAGACAAGGACGACAAGGATAACAAGGACAAAAAGGACAACAACGACGGCGGATTCTTCTCGCTGTAATTTATAAAAAGAGCTGCTTCAAGAAATTGAGGCAGCTTTTTTATATATAAGGTAATAAATGTTACCCATAGCGGATAATCGGACAAGACGGATGCGCGCTACAAAGCCGTCCCCTTTGGGGAAGGGGGCCCGCAGTGGAGCGAGAACGCAGTGAAGCGGAACGCCCGCGGGGAAAGGGGCCGCCCGGACAATAAGGACTCGTCACACGGGAAAATGGCGACAAAAAAGGAGATACAGTTAAGTATCTCCAATATTATTTTTTACAACTTGATCAATATAGTCACATACCCGATAAAAATCCTTGTCTATGCAACGATTTGGAATTCGTATAACTTGCAGACCATATTCCTCTAATTTTTCGGTTCTTATTTGGTCTTTCAGCATGCCCTCATCTGTTTCGTGCTGACTACCGTCTATTTCAATGACTAATTTAGCTTTGTAGCTGTAAAAATCCGCAATAAAATTGTCTATCATAACTTGTCTGCGAAATTTAATAGGATATTTGCTTAAAAAATCATACCATAAATGATTTTCCTGCTTTGTAGCATTTTTGCGCATATGTTGGGCTAACGGTTTATTTTTATTGTTATAAGGCAGTGACATGGTTGACTCCTTACGCGTTTTTTTCAGTATAACATAATTTATCTGTTTTTTCAAGAGGGCGATAAAACATAATGCTCTCCCAATCTCTTCGCACGGCCCCTTTCCCCGCGGACACTCACTCCACTGCGTTTCGTTCGTTGCGGGCCCCCTTCCCCAAAGGGGACGGCTTTACAGTGCGCGTCCTTCTTGTTTAGCAATCCGATATGGGGAGTTATGTGTGCAACTCCAAAGCTGACAGCTTTCTTTTGCAATCATACAGGATTATAGTAGAAAAAACCTCGCTTAGGCGAGGTTTTTCTACATTTGATTATAATATGTTATTCAAATCGGCGTTCTTGTCGGAATCAATCATCTCGCATGGGCAAGAAGCTGAGCACGGGCAGGATCAAAAACGCAAACTGAGACAGCACGAGCATGCCGATCAAGGTCAGCCAAGCAGCCCAGTTGGGCATATACGCCTTGAAGATGCGGAAATACGAGATATACAGCGGTACTGCCATCCAAATGGCAGACAGCAACGTGGGAATGAACAGCACGAACATGCCGACTAAGGAAAACGTTTCCAAAATATCGTGCAATACAAGCTCGGTGGACAATGCGAACACAACCGAGCAAAGCGTAGTCAGCGTTGCAAGCACCGAAAATACAATCATAGCCAAAACGCCGTATCCGAACAGCTTACGACTGTAAGGGTATTCCTTCTCCGCGCACATATCACCCACGCGCAGCACGGCAACCGAGGGTACAAG
>JAZRFX010000213.1:0-3182 GCA_045643845.1 Clostridia bacterium
TTTCCTGATAAGAGCAAAAGAGCTCGGCGAGGTTAACGAATCTAAATTCACATACCCTGGTCCCGTTCCGCAGACGAAGGAAGCTGCAATCGTAATGCTTGCTGACTCTTGTGAAGCGGCGGTAAGAAGCATTGAAGACAAGACCGAGGCAAAGATCGAATCTATGGTTCGTAAAATTGCAACTGACAGAGTTAACGCGGGACAGTTCTCGCAGTGTAATATGTCTTTTGAAGAGCTTGAAAAAGTAATAAGAGTTATAACAAAAACACTTGGTGGATATTTCCACGAAAGAATCAAGTATGAATAAGGAGTAAATTATGATACAGTTTATTATTGAAAACGAACAGGACAAGCTTGAATTCACCCCCGAATTTGAGGAAATTATGCAAAAGGCCGTTGCTACAACACTTGAGGTTGTTGGCGGTGGCGAAGAAACTGATTTTGAAGTAAGCATCCTTATCACTGACGATGAAGGCATTCACGAAATCAACAAGGATACACGCGACATTGATTCTCCTACCGATGTTTTAAGCTTCCCCATCCTTGAATTTGACGAAGACGGCGTTATGATTGAAGAAAGCGGAGATTACGACGGCGAGCTTCTTCTCCTTGGCGATATCGTTCTTTCCCTTGAAAGAGCAAAGGCGCAGGCTGAAGAATACGGTCACTCAATCGAGCGTGAAGTAGGATTTTTGACAGTACATTCCACACTTCATCTCCTCGGTTTTGACCATATGGAAGAACCTTTTACATCCGTAATGCGCGCTCGCGAAAAAGAAATTATGGACATTATGGACTTACACAGATGACTCGGAAGCGAAATTTTGCTTTGCAAAACATTCACTTCCGAAAAAGGGCTTTCGTTCGCACACCGCTCACCGCGGTAGCCCTTGCAAGGTGTTAAAAGAGAGGTACACGCCCTCTCTTTTAACGGGATATAAAGTTAAGGGGAATCCCCTTAACAATCCCCTCTAACTTTCTCAGAAAGGATACAAACTAATGAATAATTTCAAATCAGGATTTGTCGCTATTGTCGGCAGGCCCAATGTCGGAAAATCAACACTTACAAATGCATTTATCGGCGAAAAAGCCGCTATTGTTTCAAACAAGCCCCAGACTACAAGAACAAATCTT
This sequence comes from Clostridia bacterium, assembly GCA_045643845.1. GTDB lineage: Bacteria > Bacillota > Clostridia > UMGS1883 > UMGS1883 > UMGS1883. Next base: position 1,135 of record JAZRFX010000213.1, read on the forward strand.
GCCGCTATTGATAACGGCGATAATTACCAGATTGTTTTTGTTGATACACCTGGTATGCATACGCCCCGAACAAAGCTCGGCGAATATATGAATGAGTCTGCAGGAAGCACACTTGCCGATGTGGATGTTGCTATTCTCGTGGTAGAAGCGGGAAAAGAAATCTACGACCTTGAAAGAAACATCATAAAAAATGCAAGCAACAAAAAAATTCCGCTTATTCTCGCTATAAATAAGGCTGACACAGTTGAGAAGGATATCATTCTCCCCCAGATTCAGGCTTTTTCAGAGGAAGGCGAATTTGCGGCAATCGTCCCGATAAGCGCATTTAAAAAAGATGGCATCGACTATCTTCGCGAAGAGATTTTAAAGCATTTTGAAGAAGGCGAGCCTTTTTATGACACTGAAATCTATGCCGACAGTACGCTCCGCGAAATGACGGCTGAAATAATCCGCGAAAAGATTCTTCGTCTTTTCGACCGCGAAATTCCTCACGGAACGGCGGTTGAAATTGAACAAATGGATGAAAGTGGAGATGTGACAAAAATCAAAGCGGTTATCTACTGCGAAAGAGAAAGTCACAAGCCGATTATTATCGGAAAAAGAGGCGAAGCAATAAAGCGTATCGGCTCATATGCAAGGCAGGATATTGAAAAGCTTCTCGATACACAGGTTTATCTTGAGCTTTGGGTAAAGGTTCGCGAGGATTGGAGAAACAAGAGTTCAGTTCTTAAAGAGCTTGGATATACAAAGTAAATTTTACAAGTTTTTATCAGGCGGAAAAATCACATAATACTTTTGAGGTGATTAGTTTGGCACGAACAAAAAGTATTATGTGGGATATGTTTACCACAACAGGAAATATTGATATCTACCTGAAGTACAAAAGACACGAAAAACAAAAGGAACGAGTAAAATGTCAGACGACACAATCAAATTAAATGCGATAGTTATAAAAGCGGCAAAAAGCGGCGAAAACGACAAAATGCTTACTCTCCTTTCGCAGGAGGAAGGCAAAGTCACCGTCCTTGCCAAAGGACTTATGAGCCTTAAGCACAAGAGCAAAAGCGCTTGTGCGCCGCTTTGCTACTCTTCTTTTGTTCTTAAAAAAGTTAAAGACGGGTTTTATACACTTATAAGCGCTGAATTAAGCGAAAGTTTCCGCCCTCTTTCCGAGGATGTAGTGCTTTTGTCGTACGGCGCTTATTTTGCTTCTCTTGCGGGAATGTGCGTACAGACGGGCGTCGCGGCAAGTGAAGAAGTAAGACTTCTTTTAAACACGCTTTATGTCCTTTGCAAAAGACCTGATGAAGCGCCACTTATAAAAGCCGTTTTTGAATTCAAGATTATGGAGCTTTGCGGAATAGTACCCGAGTTTGATTATGAATGTCCCTGCGGAAATGAAGGGAAATATTTTTCCGTTTCCGAGGGCGAGGTAAGATGTGCCGAGCATAAAACCCCCGACGCAGCCCCTATCGGCAAAGCACAGATTCAGCTTTCAAAATACATAACCGAGAGCACACTTAAAGACGCTCTCTACTGCAAATGCGACAAGGCGGTTTCTTCTTCCCTGTCCGCTGTTACAGAGCCATTTTTACGCTATCATTTAGGAAATTTACCCAATTCTCTCGAATATTTGCACTCCATAATTAAAAATTTCTAATAAAAATGCCGTTTTTTTTAAAAAACACTGGCTTTTTTCCAAAAAGTAGTGTATAATAATATTCTCTCTATGAGTATAATTAAATTTTAAATAATTTTTAGGAGGTAAACCAATATGACAAAGTTTGTCTATCTCTTCAAAGAAGGTAACGCTACAATGAGAAACCTTCTTGGTGGTAAGGGTGCTAACCTTGCAGAAATGACTGCTATCGGTCTTCCTGTTCCTCAGGGTTTCACAATTACAACCGAGGCTTGTTCTCAGTATTATGAGGACGGCCGCAAAATCAATGACGAAATTCAATCTCAGATTATGGAATACATCGACAAGATGGAAGAAATCACCGGCAAGAAGTTCGGCGATCTCGAAAATCCACTTCTCGTTTCCGTTC
>JAZRFX010000214.1:0-1733 GCA_045643845.1 Clostridia bacterium
TATTACAGCGTTCATCGTTCCGTATATCTTCGCGTTCAGCCCCGAAATGCTTATCATCGGCTCAGATAAGCCGTGGTATGAAATCGTACTTCTTGTTGTAACGGCTCTCTGCGGTATTTTCATTGTTTCCGCAGGTATGGAAGGTTATCTTCTTCGCCCGATGCCGTGGTGGCAGAGAATCCTTGCCCTCGCAGGCGGCTTGTGTATGATTATTCCGGGTCTTGCTACAGATATCGCAGGCGTTGTATTGATTGCATTGGTCATTGTAATCCAGCTTATCACAAAGAAAAAGACGGCAACCGCCTGATAAAAAGATTTAAGCGTTGTGCTCACACGGCACAACGCTTTTTGTTTGTCTGGCAACTGTTGAAAACCCCCGGTTCTACCGGGGGAAAAAGAACGCTTCAGTGAAAATAAAAAGCACCACGCAAAAGAGTGGTGCAAATAAAATAATAACCTCCTGATATAATAGAAGCGGTTTGGCGACTGCATTACTAAGATAAAAGGAGGATATTATGTTTAAAAAAGATGGAACAAATGAAATTAAAAGCACATCACACTCAAAGTACAGGTGTCAGTACCACATAGTTTTCGCACCAAAGTATCGCAGAAAAGAGATATATGGTAAATTAAAAAAGGATATCGGAGAAATATTGAGAAAACTATGTGAGCAGAAAGGCGTAGAAATAATAGAAGCCGAAGCTTGTGTAGACCATGTTCATATGCTTGTGAGTATTCCACCGTATTTAAGTGTAGCACATTTTATGGGATATCTCAAGGGCAAAAGTAGTTTGATGATTTTCGATAGACACGCAAACTTGAAATATAAGTATGGCTCAAGAAATTTTTGGTGTAGAGGTTACTATGTCGATACGGTAGGGCGAAACAAAAAGGTAATAGCAGAATACATCAAGAATCAGCTTGAAGAAGATTTTGCAGAAGATCAGATAAGTATTAGAGAATATATGGACCCGTTTACGGGTGTCAAGAATAAGTAAGCAAAAAACAAACAGCCGCACGTGAGCGGCTGCTTGAGTTAGTAATGCGTTGTCAAACTTCTATGCCCCTTTCAGGGGCTTTGCCTGTAGGTGCCCCTTATAGGGGCTGTGCAAACCACTAGTTTACTAGTGGTTATGATTAAAGCTTACATTGACCGCTGATTAAAAAATTCAACTGTCGAGCAAGGATGCCCGTTCCGAAAAAACAGCGTTAATTCACGGGAGCCGAAACGGCTCCCCTACGGACACGATTAAATCTGTTTCGTAGGGCACGACGTTTACGACGTGCCGATTTTTGTTGTATTTAACGGTGTGTCGCAAAGCGTCACGCCCTACAAGAAGTTTTTAAACATCCTGACAAATTCGGGTTTGTGGAGTTCTTATTTTTACACCTCATCCACCGCAAGCGGTCCCCCTTCCCCTCAAGGGGAAGACTGAAAAACTACGCAAAGTTAAGGCTTCTCCTTGAGGAGAAGCTGTCACGAAGTGACTGATGAGGTGTAGGTTGCAACGCAACCGTTATTATATAAACAACTCGACAAACACAAATTTGTTGATTTCTTTGCTGTGATTTTAAAAGACAGGGGATTTCCCGGGAAAAGAAAAAACCTGCACTTTCGTGCAGGTTATGGAGCGGATGACGAGGCTCGAACTCGCTACCTCCACCTTGGCAAGGTGGCGCTCTACCAGATGAGCTACATCCGCAAATTATAAAGCCGAGCGTCTGCTCGGCTT
>JAZRFX010000215.1:0-9658 GCA_045643845.1 Clostridia bacterium
CGGAGGGTAGTAAAGTATGCAAATCACAGACATTAAGGTGAGAAAGATCTCTCAGGAAGGGAAAATGAAGGCAGTAGTCTCCGTTACCTTCGACAATGTCTTTGTAGTGCATGACATCAAAGTTATTGAAGGCAAGGAAAAGCTTTTTGCTGCAATGCCCAGCAGAAAGTCAACAGACGGTACATACAGAGATATTGTACACCCCATAACAGCAGAAATGCGTGACGAGCTTCAAAATGCAATCCTTGTTAAGTACGAGGAATTTCTTGCATCCGGCGAATCAGCAAACGAGGAATGACAGAATTAAAATGGCAAGCTTGCTGCTTGCCTTTTGACTTGAAAGGTCCCCATGAGTATAATATGTGTCAGATACTCAAAACGGGGAATGTAATATAAAAAATAATTTATTTTAATTTATCATACGGAGGAATCACAAAATGATATCACACGGTAAAAACATCAAGATTTTTGCAGCAAACTCTAACCCAAAACTTGCCGCAGAAATAGCGGAAAAACTCAATGTAAGCTTGGGCGAGTCAAAAGTAGGACTTTTCTCTGACGGCGAAATTTTTGTTAACATCGGAGAATCAGTTCGCGGCAGCGATGTTTTCGTAGTACAGTCTACAAGCGCACCTGTTAATGACAACCTTATGGAAATGCTTATTATGATTGATGCATTCAAGAGAGCGTCTGCAGGTAGAATTACTGCAGTTATGCCTTACTTCGGATACGCTCGTCAGGATAGAAAGGCGAAGGCAAGAGATCCGATCAGTGCAAAGCTTGTTGCTGACCTTATCGCAGAAGCAGGCGCTGACAGAGTTCTTACAATGGACCTTCACGCTGCACAGATTCAGGGCTTCTTCAATATCCCCGTTGACCATCTTCTTGGTGTTCCGATTCTTGCTCCGTATTTCCTTGAAAAGTTCAAGGATGAACTTGATGATATAGTTGTAGTATCTCCCGACTTTGGTAGCGTTACTCGTGCAAGAAACTTTGCACAGAAGCTTAATGTTCCGATTGCTATCGTGGACAAGCGCCGTCCCAAGCCGAATGTAAGTGAGGTTATGAACATCATCGGCGAAATCAAGGGTAAGAAGGTTATCCTTGTTGACGATATGATTGATACTGCAGGTACAATCGTTCACGCTGCAGAAGCACTTGTAGACCGTGGCGCAACAGAAGTATATGCTTGCTGCACACATCCTGTTCTCAGCGGTCCTGCTATCGAGCGTCTTGAAAACAGCCCCATCAAGGAACTTGTTTGCCTTAACACAATCGAGCTTCCTGAAGACAAGATTATGAAGAAGACAAAGATATTAAGCGTTGCTCCTATCTTTGCTGAAGCAATCGAACGCATCTATGAAGATGTTTCAGTAAGTCCTCTCTTTACATAATTTTGAAAAAACGAATTAAAATATGAAAAGTACAATGCCGCCGCGGGTCCCGTGGCGGCATTGTGGAATGTAGAAAAATAAGGAGAATTGCCATGCATCTTATAGTTGGTCTTGGAAACCCCGGACGCGAATATGAAAATACAAGACATAATGTAGGCTTTGTTGCAATAGACTACCTTGCAGACCAGATTGGTGTTAAGCTCAGCAAAATTAAATTCAAGGGTGTCTACGGAGAAGGCTTTATCGGTACGGAAAAATGTATCCTTTTAAAGCCGCAGACATTTATGAATTTAAGTGGACAAAGCGTAAGGGAAGCGGCAGACTTCTATAAAATAGAACCGCAGAATATAATTGTCCTGTACGACGATGTAACACTCGAACCAGGTAAAGTACGCATTCGTCCTGACGGCAGTGCAGGCGGACATAACGGAATGAAGAATATCATCAGCCTTCTCGGAACTGATGAATTCCCCCGCGTAAGATTCGGCGTTGGTGCACCCGAGCACGACCTCGTTGACCATGTTTTGGGAAGATTCAGCGACGAGGATGGAAAAAGTGTTACAAGCGCAATAAAGAAAACTGAAGATATACTGTCCGTCATTTTCAAGATGGGCGTTAGTGAAGCGATGAGCAGATTCAATAACAAGGTGCTGTGATTATATGAACATTTTTAGCAGTCTACTTGAAAATTCTGCGCAGTTCGGGGAGATTTTAAACGCTGTTACAAATAAAAAATTTCCCATAATGATAAGCGGAACTGCCGATGCGCAAAAGGCACATCTCATAAATTCGATTTGTGAAAAAGCAGGAAAACGCGCCTTTGTAATAACGCACAACGACATTCAGGCGCGCAGACTTTGCGACGATTTATCCTTTTTCTCGGAAAATGAATGTGTCTACATACCTCCGAAGGAGGTTCTGCTTTACAAGGTGGAGGCTTCAAACCACGAGGCGGAAAATAAACGCGCTGCCGCACTTGGTGCGCTTGCAGGGGGAGCGAATGCTGTTTTATCAGTAGAGTCGCTTCTCCATTTTGTGCTTCCTAAAAATGAGCTTTGTGATCTTTCTATGACATTTTCATACGGCGGAACGACCGATTCAAATACTATTGCCGAAAAACTTACCGAAATGGGATACAACAGAACCGACACGGTAAATCTTCCTGGTCAGTTTGCTATCCGCGGCGGTATTGTAGACATATATTCGCCCGACAGCCTTCTTCCGATACGAATGGAGCTTTTCGGCGATGACATTGACTCTCTGCGCAGCTTTGACTGCGAAACACAAATGAGTGTAGAGAAACTTACTGAAGCGAAAATTATTCCCGTAAGCGTTGAAAATGCACGCGAAACGATGCTTTCGTACGCTGGCGAGGATTATATAATTTTCACCGACGAGCCTCAACGAATGAGCGAGAGCGCAAAAGCCGTTGAGTGGGAGCTTGAAGAAAATATAAAAACCCTTGCAGACAAGGGCATTAAAAACGACATTTATGACTGTATTAACAGATACAGCGAAATAACTGATGCGCTTTCCGAAAGAGCTTGCATCTCCCTTTCGGCAATAGGAAACAGCTGTCCCGATTGGGAAATAAAAGAAGATTTGCAGATTACTGCAAAGGGTATGAGCAGCTACAGCGGAAATATTGAATTTCTTATTTCCGATGTAAAACGCTGGCAGGAGGAAGGCTTCAAGACCGTAATTCTTGCGGGAAGCACACTTCGAGCAAAGAAAATTTCCGAAATGCTCAACGAACGCGATATCCGCGCCGTGTATGATGAAGACCCCCAGAAGCTTTCAACTGAATATATAACCGTTGTAACGGGAAGCATTACGCGCGGATTTGAATATCCGCTTGAAAAATTTGCTCTCGTCAGCGACCGCGAAATTTTTGCGGCTGAAAAGAAAAAAAGACGCGCGGTAAAAAGCGAAAACACAATGAAAATAAAAAGCGCCGACCAGCTTGAGGTGGGCGACTATATCGTACACCGCGCGCACGGAATAGGAAAATACCTTGGCATCGTACGAATGAAGGTAAGCGGCGTTACCAAGGACTATATAAAAATCGAATACAGGGGAGAGGATTTCCTATACCTTCCTGTAGGTCAGCTTGACGCTGTAAGTAAATACACAGGCGCAGAAAATAAAATGGTGCGCCTTAATCGTATGGGCTCAAACGAATGGGCGAACGCGAAGCGCAAGGTAAAAGAAAGCGTTCAGGAAATGGCGCAAAAGCTTGTTGCACTTTACGCCGAGCGCGCGCAGATGAAGGGCGTCGCGTTTTCCGAGGATACTCCGTGGCAGCACGATTTTGAAAGCGCATTTCCCTACGAGGAAACCGAGGACCAGCTTCGCAGTACCCTTGAAATAAAAAAGGATATGGAAAGCACAAAGCCGATGGACAGACTCCTTTGCGGAGATGTCGGCTATGGAAAAACCGAGGTAGCAATGCGTGGTGCCTTCAAGGCTGTTATGGACGGATATCAGGTTGCATACCTTGTGCCGACGACAATCCTTGCATCACAGCACTATCAGAATTTCGTAAAGAGAATGAGCGATTACCCCATAACTGTAAGAATGCTCAGCAGATTCTCAACCCCGACACAAACGAAAAAAACACTCAAAATGCTCCAAAGTGGCGAATGCGATATTGTCGTGGGAACTCATAAGCTTCTTTCAAAAAATGTAGTCTTCAAAAAACTCGGCTTTTTGATTGTCGACGAGGAGCAACGCTTCGGCGTAACGCACAAGGAAAAAATCAAGGAAATGAAAAAGAATGTCGATGTTCTTACCTTAAGTGCGACGCCGATTCCCCGAACACTGCATATGGCGATGATAGGTATCCGCGATATGAGTGTGCTCGCCGCACCGCCGAATGACCGCCATCCCGTGCAGACCTATGTTCTTGAATACAACGAGGCAGTTGTGAAGAACGCGATTGAGCGCGAGCTTGCGCGCCACGGTCAGGCGTACTACTTGCATAACCGCGTTGAAAGCATCTACACGGTGGCAGACCGCATACAAAAGCTTGTTCCCGAAGCACGCGTCGGTGTTGCTCACGGAAAAATGAGCGAGAGCGAGCTTGACCATATAATGATGAAATTAAACGACGGCGAAATCGATGTCTTGGTGTGCACAACAATAATCGAAACGGGAATAGATATCCCGAATGTAAACACCATCATAATCGAAAACGCCGACAGACTCGGACTCAGCCAGCTTTATCAGCTACGAGGCAGAGTGGGAAGAACAAATCGTCTTGCTTACGCATATTTTACTTACAAGAAAGATAAAACCCTTGACGATGTTGCTGAAAAAAGACTTCGCGCAATAAGGGAATTTACCGAGTTCGGCTCGGGCTTCAAGATAGCAATGCGCGACCTTGAAATCCGTGGCGCAGGAAATGTTCTCGGCCCCGAACAGCACGGCTTTATGGCAAGCGTCGGATATGATATGTACTGCTCTATTTTAGAGGAAACCGTAAACGAAGCAATGGGCATCCCCAAGAAAGAGGAAAAAGAGGAAACCCTAATCGACCTTGAGGTAAATGCGTTCATCCCCGATACCTACATTCCTACATCGAATCTTCGTATTGAGGCGTATAAGCAAATTGCAGGAATTATGGATATAAACGACCGCTACGCCGTGGAAGGCGGATTTGAGGACCGCTACGGAGAAATTCCGAATGAAACCTACGCCCTCCTTGATATCCAGATGATTCGCATAACGGCGCAGGAAATTGGCATAAAAGAAATATCGCACGCCGAGGCGGGAATAATATTTAAAATATCAACACTTTCGCGTGAGCTTGTCGAAAAAATATCGCTTCTGGCATCGAAAAACAAAGGAAAAATCCTTTTCGGTGCAGGGGATAACCCCTATATACTATTGCGCGAAAAAGCACTTCGAGGCGATAAACTTATCGAAAGTGTAAATAATGTATTAAAGTGCTTGCAAAACGAGGCTTAATAGTATATAATTAAATGGATTTCAGCCTTTGTTAAGGCTCAGGAAAGGATTGTACAATATGAAAAGATTTTTCGCACTTTTAGTTGCGGTAGTTATGTGCTTCGCTCTTTTCACCGCTTGTGGTAAAAAAGAAGAAGAAAAGAATGCTGCCACAAACTTGTCAGAAGTAAATAAGGAATTAAACGATGTTGTTATTGCTAATGTCGACGGAATACATGTGTCGCAGGCATACTATAATTTTGTTTATTCACAGCAGTTTTTCAGTATAGCGCAGAATTATCAGGCGCAGGGCCTTACAGATTTATCCTGGCTTGACGAAAAAGATGAGCAGGGTAAAAGCGGAAAGGACTATCTTAAAGAACGCGCCGAAATTCAGATCAAGCAGGGCGTAATGGCAAGAGTGCTTGCTGAAGAAAATGATATAAAATTGACTGACGATATGAAAACAGGCGCAAAAAATGAAGTGGCTCAGTTCTTGCAGGAAAATACACAGGAATTCCTCGTTGACTCTCACACAACTGAAGCCGCGCTCATAACATATTGCGAAGAGCAGTATATTATAGAGGCTCTCATTAAAAAGCTTTCAGAAGAAGGCGGTCCTGCAGAGCTTAAGGAAGAAGACATAAAAGAAGTTGAAGAAATGTTCAACACAGATTATGCAAACAAATTAAAGGTTCAGCATATTCTTATTATGACAACCGACTCTCAGACAGGAGAAGTAAAGAGAACTGATGAAGAAGCTCTTAAAGAAGCAAAGGCAATTGTTTCAATGCTTGATGGTGGTGCGGATTTTGATTCTCTTATCCCCGAATATAACGAAGATCCTGGTATGACTCAGGGCAACTACTATGTATTTGGCGACGGCGAAATGGTTATTGAATTTGAAAATGCCTCAAAAGCACTTAAGGCAGGTCAATATACAAAAGAACCCGTTAAGACTGATTACGGCTACCATGTAATAAAGAAATATGCACTTGATACTACTTCTGCAGAGTTTGAACAGTATAAGAACTATATGATTGCGGAAAAAGTAGGCCAGCTTATAAACGAAAAGCTTGCAGGTGTTGAAACCGTTTGGGAAGATGAGAAAATCGCATCCTTCATTTCAACATTCATTAGTGAACAAAGTGCAGAGCTTGCTGCAATGACAGGTACTGCTGCAAACTAAAATTAAATAAATTTCTTCGGGGTTGGGTGAAATTCCCTATCGGCGGTAATGGCCTTTTGGTTTAGTCCGCGAGCTACGGCAGACACGGTGCGATTCCGTGACCGACGGTATAGTCCGGATGTGAGAAGAAAAGAAAACGCATTATAGTTATATTATTATGCATTTAAACCCCGATATCGTACTGATATCGGGGTTTTTGTTTGGAGGAATTGGTATGAATAAAACAAATTACTTGGTAAAAATCGGCGTGCTTTCGGCAATTGCATTTGTTTTGCAGTTTATGGGCGGTTTGCTGCCGAAAGTATCGGGATTTCTCGAAATTGAAATTTCAGATTTCCCCGCTGTAATCGGTGCGCTTTCTCTTGGCCCCGTTGCAGGTTTTCTCATTGAACTGATAAAAAATGTAATCCACCTTACAGTGAGTACAACAGGTTATGTCGGTGAATTTGCAAATCTTATTGTAAACGGAAGCTTCGTGCTTGTAATCGGACTTTTTTATAAATTTAACAAGACTAAAAAGGGTGCAATCCTCGCGCTGGTAATGGGATGTATCATAATGCCACTTTCAGCAGCGGCAGTTAATTATTTTATTATGCTTCCTCTTTTTATGCCGACTGCAGAAAGTGCTGAAAAGTTCAGCCTTGTAGCAACTACAATAACTCCCTTTAACTTTGCCCGAGCAATAGCGCTTTCAGTTATAACAATGCTTTGTTATAAAAGACTTTCTCCGATTTTGCATAAATGATAATTAAGTATTAGCTTTTTGCATTTCGTATTTCAATTTTGTAGCAAGACCTCCGCGGATATGTCGCTCGGCTTTGTTCTTTTCAAGAACTTCCTTCACGCGTGCGGCAAGTATCGGATCAATTTCTAGTAGCCTTGTCGTTATGTCCTTGTGAACGGCAGACTTCGAGAATCCGAATTTTTTCGCGGCAGAGCGAACTGTAGCCTCGTTTTCTATTATGTACCATGCGAGCATACGCGCCCGTCTTTCTATATAATACTTCAAAGAAAAATCCCCCTTTTCACTCTAACTTATGAGTGAAAGGGGGATTTTATGTTACAAATTAAAATTGAATTTCTTATTTGTCTTCAACCTTGCCGTAAAGATTAAGTCTGAAGAGTCTGCTTTCGTCTTCTATATTTTCGCATTCAATAGTAGCGTGGCCGAACTTTGCACCCTGAAGAATGCTCATAAGACCGATAACGCGGCAGAAGGCAGACATAAGATTGATTCTGTCACCTTCGTCGGTTGTTAACCATACCTGACCTGTACATTTGTTAAGCTCCTGAATAAATGCTGCTACATCAAGATCGTGAATTTCAAATTTTCTCATGAAATTACCTCCTTATATTTTATGATTTCATAATATGATAACCTTTGTAAAAAGTCAATAGGTTTAATTGAAATATTACTGTTGCTGTTTTTTAATACGATTTGCTTCCTTTGCGCGAAGGTCCGTGTCAAGAATTCTCTTTCTGATACGAAGGAAGTTCGGAGTAACCTCCAGAAGCTCATCATCAGCGAGGAATTCAAGGCTTTCTTCAAGGCTCATAATTTTCGGTGGAGTAAGGCGGAGCGCTTCATCACTACCTGCAGCACGCATATTTGTTGCCTGCTTACGCTTACATACATTTACAACGATATCTTCAAGACGACTGCATTCGCCGACTACCATACCCTGATAAACCTTTTCGCCTGGTCCGATAAACATTTGTCCGCGGTCCTGGGAATTGAAAAGACCATATGCAACCGATTCGCCGTTTTCATATGCTATAAGACTACCGCGCGAGCGTGTGGAAAATTCACCTGGGATAATAGGCTCATACTTGTCAAATACGCTGTTGATAATACCTGTGCCCTTTGTCGCTGTAAGAAGCTCGCCACGATAACCGATAAGTCCGCGTGAAGGAATAATAAATTCAAGCTTTGTGTATCCCGTCGCACCCGGCGCCATATTAGTAAGGCTACCCTTACGCGCACCGATGCCTTCCATAACAACGCCTGTGTGCTCGTCGGGAACATCAACGGTCAGTCTTTCGAAAGGCTCGCACATAACGCCGTCGATTTCCTTGTTGATGGTCTTGGGCTTACTTACCTGGAATTCATAACCCTCACGACGCATATTTTCGATAAGAACTGAAAGATGAAGCTCGCCTCGTCCTGATACGATGTAGCTATCGGGAGAATCGGTTTCGGTAACGCGGAGAGCGATATTGCTTTCAAGCTCGCGCATAAGTCTGGCGCGAAGATGTCTGCTTGTAACATAGTCGCCGTCCTGACCTGCAAAGGGGCTGTTATTTACGCTGAAGGTCATTGAAAGAACGGGCTCGTCAACGGGAGTGAAGGGGAGAGGCTCCACAACACCTGACGCACAGATTGTGTCGCCGATATTGATTTTTTCAACACCGCTTATTGCAACAATTTCGCCTGCGCTCGCCTCGTCAATAACCTGCTTTTCGAGGTCCTTGTATGAGAAAAGCTTGGAAACTCTTGAATTGTAAGGCGTCATATCCTCACGGCTGATTGTGATAGGCATATTTGTCTGTACGCTGCCACGATTGATTCTGCCGACAGCAATTCTGCCTGTAAATGTGTCGTAGTCAATGTTTGATACAAGCATCTGGAAAGAACCGTCGCGGGTGTCTTCGGGAGAAGGAATATGATTTACGATAAGGTCAAAAAGAACCTTCAAATCGTCGGGATGATTGTCGGGAGAAAGACTTGCCCAACCGTCACGACCCGAAACATATACAACGGGAGAATCAAGCTGATCGTCAGTTGCGTCAAGGTCGATGAAGAGCTCTAAAAGCTCGTCAGTAACCTCGTAAGGACGCGCATTGGGACGGTCCGCCTTGTTTACTACCATAATGATTGACAAATTAAGGTCGAGTGCCTTTTTAAGCACGAATCTTGTCTGGGGCATACAACCTTCAAACGCGTCAACAAGGAGAAGTACGCCATCAGCCATTTTAAGACCGCGCTCAACCTCGCCGCCGAAATCGGCGTGACCGGGTGTGTCGATGATGTTGATTTTCACATCGCCATACATAAGGCTCGTGTTCTTCGCAAGGATTGTGATACCTCTCTCGCGTTCGATATCGTTCGAGTCCATTACGCGTTCTT
>JAZRFX010000216.1:0-5369 GCA_045643845.1 Clostridia bacterium
TATGTCAGAGCGTATTGACGCATCAACACTTGATATCAAAGAAAAGGTTGTTCATATCAGCCGTGTAGCAAAGGTTGTTAAGGGTGGTCGTACATTCCGTTTCAGCGCTCTTGTTGTTGTAGGTGACGAAAACGGCAAGGTAGGTTACGGTCTTGGTAAGGCAGCCGAAGTTCCCGATGCTATCAGAAAGGGTATTGAAGACGCTAAGAAGAACATGGTTTCTGTTCCTTTGGTGGATTCAACAATTCCCCACGAAGTTACAGGCGAGTTCGGCGCAGGAAGAGTTCTTCTTATGCCGGCTAAAGAAGGTACAGGTATCATCGCAGGCGGCGCTGTTCGTGCAGTAGTTGAGCTTGCAGGTATCAAGAACATCAGAACAAAGTGCCTTCGTTCAAACAATCCCAGAAATGTAGTACGCGCTACAATCGAAGGCCTTGCATCTCTTAAGGACGCAGCAGAAGTTGCTCGTCTTAGAGGTAAGGCTGTAGAAGAACTGTAAGGGGGAGAGAATAGTGGCTAATCTTAAAGTAACTCTTGTTAAAAGCGTTATCGGTTCCAAGAAGGACCAGATCGCTACAGTTGAGGCTCTTGGTCTTAAGAAAATCCGTGATACCAAGGAGCACGCAGATAATCCCCAGATCAGAGGGATGATCAACAAGGTATCTCACCTTGTTAAAGTTGAAGAAATCTAACATTAAGGAGGTGCGCAGAAATGAAACTTAATGAGCTTAGCCCCGCACTCGGCAGCAAAACCGAAGGTAAGAGAAAAGGTAGAGGTGCCGGTAGCGGTAACGGTAAGACAGCAGGTCGTGGTCACAAGGGCCAGAACGCTCGTAGCGGCGGCGGTGTAAGACCCCGCTTCGAAGGGGGACAGATGCCTATTTACAGACGTCTTCCCAAGAGAGGTTTCACTAATATTTTTGCAAAGAAATATACAGAAATTAACGTATCTGATCTCAACAAGTTTGAAGACGGTACAGTAGTAGACGCAACTCTTCTTAAGGAGACTGGCGTTATTTCCAAAGAACTTGACGGCGTTGTAGTACTCGGTCGCGGTGAACTTACAAAGAAGGTAACCGTAAAGGTAGCACGCGTAACAAAGGGTGCTGCTGAAAAGATCGAAAAAGCAGGCGGCAAGGTGGAGGTGATCTAAAATGCTACAGACATTACGTAATGCATGGAGGATCCCTGAATTAAGAAAAAAGATACTTTTCACAGTACTTCTTCTCGTTGTGTTCCGCTTTGGTAGCGTAATCCCCGTTCCGTGGATTAACACAATCGCTCTCCAGGATTGGCTTAGCAATTCTGGAGCAGGTAGTACCCTGTTTGATTTGCTTGACACCTTCTCAGGTGGCTCATTCTCACAGGCAACTATCTTTGCAATGTCTATTTCACCCTACATCAACAGCTCAATTATCATGCAGCTCTTGTGTGTAGCAATCCCTGCTCTCGAAAGACTCAGCAAGGAAGGCGAAGAAGGCAGAAAGAAGATTACTGCACTCACTCGTTATCTCACAGTAATTCTTGCAGCAGTACAGGCATACGGCCTCTTTGTTACTCTTCACAATAAGGGTGCAATCAATTATCAGGCTGGTATCCCCGATTTTGTTGTAGGACTTACAATCGTTCTTTCATTCACAGCTGGTACAGCGTTCTTGATGTGGCTTGGTGAACAGATCACAGGTCGCGGAATCGGAAACGGTATCTCAATGCTTATCTTTGCAGGTATCGTATCTAGCTTCCCCACAATGATTCACACAGCTTGGGTAGGTTTCTTCCCGAAGCAGTGGTGGATGCTTGTATTCCTTTTGATCTACACACTTTTGTCAATCTTGTTCGTAATCCTTATCAATGAAGGTGAAAGAAGAATCCCCGTACAGTACGCAAAGCGTGTTGTAGGTAGAAAGATGTATGGCGGACAGAGCTCCAACATTCCGATTAAGGTTACAATGGCGGGTGTTATCCCGATCATCTTTGCGATGAGCATTATGTCCTTCCCCGGAACACTTGCACAGCTCTTCAGCACAAATAATCCTAACGGCATCCTGATCAAGATAACAAACTTTATCACAACAGGTGCTACCTACCCGATTCTTTATTTCCTTCTCATCGTAGGATTCACTTATTTCTACACATCAATAACTTTCAATCCTATTGAAGTATCTAACAATCTCAAGACAAACAATGGTGCAATCCCCGGTATTCGTCCCGGTAGACCTACAACCGAGTACATCGCGAAGGTTCTTAACAAGCTTACGCTTATCGGTGCATTCTGTCTTGGTATTATCGCTGTTCTTCCCATTGTAATAACAATGCTTATGAACATGGGAGATATTTCAAGACTTGCTCTTACAGGAACAAGCCTTCTCATCGTAGTTGGTGTTGCTCTTGAAACAGTAAGAGAAATTGAAAGTCAGATGCTCATGCGTCACTACAAGGGCTTTCTTGAATAAGAATCCCTTGAGCTAAAGGAAAGGTTTTGTATCCTGAAGGAAGTGAGTTTATGAGATTAACTATTATGGGCCCCCCAGGTGGCGGAAAGGGAACTCAGGCTGAAATCCTCAGCGAAAAGCTCTCTATTCCTCATATCTCAACAGGGGCTATAATCCGAAATGCCATCAGAGAAAAAACACAGCTTGGTATTGTGGCGGAAGGATATATCGAAAAAGGACAGCTTGTCCCTGACGAGCTTGTAATCGATATGGTTTCTCACCGAGTTTCCGAACAGGACTGTGAAAACGGCTATATTTTAGACGGATTTCCGAGAACCGTACCCCAGGCTGAAGCGATGGATGAAATTGGTATAAAGCTTGACGCAGCACTTAATCTTGCAGTTGCCGATGAGGTTATTGTAAAACGCCTCGCAGGCAGACGCGAGTGTAAGGAATGTGCAGCTCCGTACCATATTGATTTTAACCCACCCAAGGTGGACGGCGTATGTGATAAATGCGGTGGCGCACTCATCACGCGTGCGGACGATGTCCCCGAAACAATACGCCAAAGACTTGATGTTTATCATCAGCAGACAGAACCGCTTAAAGGATTCTACAATGAAAACGGACTTTTAATAACTGTAAAAGGACGCGAAACCATTGAAGAAACTACCCAGGCAGTTCTCGAAGTATTGGGAGTTAAGTGTTAATGATTATTATTAAATCATCAAACGAAATACAAAAAATAAGGGAAGCAGGCAAAATCGTCAGCGAGGCACTTCGCCTTGCGGGCGAGGCCGTAAAAGACGGAATGTCAACTTGGGAGCTTAATGAGCTCATCGAGAAAGTCATAGTGGGACACGGTGCCCGCCCGTCATTTAAAAACTATAACGGTTTTCCTGCGGCAAGCTGCATTTCAACAAACTGTATCGTAGTTCACGGAATACCTTCCAAAAAGGTAATACTCCGTGAAGGCGATATCGTAAGTGTGGATGTAGGCGCTTTCCTTAACGGTTATCACGCAGATGCGGCAAGAACCTTTGCAGTAGGTAATATCTCTGCAGAGGCGCAGAAGCTCATTGATGTAACACGCGAATGTTTCTATAAAGGCGCAGCTATGGCTGTGGAAGGAAACAGGGTAGGCGATATCGGCTTTGCGGTGCAGTCGCTTGCTGAAGCAAACGGCTACGGAGTTGTTCGTGAGCTTGTCGGCCACGGTGTCGGAAGAAATCTTCACGAAGAACCTGATGTTCCGAACTTCGGCAACGCAGGTCGCGGAATAAGGCTTAAAAATGGTATGGTAATTGCTATTGAGCCTATGATTAACGCAGGCACCAAGGATGTCGACTTCGACGAGAGCGACGGATGGACAGTAAGAACACGCGACAGAGCGCTTTCGGCTCATTACGAAAACACTGTTGCAATCACACCCGAAGGCCCCATCTTCCTTACTGAGTAGGTGATACAATGAAGGAAGCAATGGTTGTAATGTCCCTTAAGGGACACGACGAAGGCAAACTTTATATCGCAATCGGAACAAAGGATTCAAAAATCCTCCTGTGCGACGGCGTGTGTAAGAAGCTTACAAATCCCAAGTCGAAAAACAAAAAGCATCTTAAAGAAATAGGGAAGGTTGACCTTTCCGCATACAACCCTCTTTACGATGCGCACATCAGAAAAGAGCTTAAACGCATCAGATGCGAAGATATTTGTTATAAAAATTAAGGAGGTTGTAGCCTTGGCTAAAGAAGATGTATTGGAGCTTGAAGGTACCGTGCTCGAAGCACTCCCGAACGCAATGTTTCAGGTAGAGCTTGAAAACGGCCATCAGATACTGGCACATATATCCGGTAAGTTAAGGATGAACTTTATAAGGATTTTGCCCGGCGACAAGGTTACTGTGGAGCTTTCTCCATACGACCTCACTCGCGGGAGAATTACTTGGCGAGCAAAATAAATTAAGTAAAAGCACGATTCGTGCTTAAGCGTTAGAGGAGGTATTTCAAAATGAAGGTAAGACCCTCAGTAAAACCTATATGCGAAAAGTGCAAAATCATCAAGAGAAAAGGTAAAATCATGGTGATTTGCGAAAATCCCAAGCATAAGCAGAAACAGGGCTGATTTTTTAGTCCGTTAAGGGCGCGGCTGAAATCATTTTGTGTGATTGCCCAAAACGCATAATCAATTACCCCTAATCCAATGATAAAAAGTATGTTTCATTTAATTTTGGAGGTGTATTAACAGATGGCGAGAATAGCCGGTGTTGACCTGCCCCGTGAAAAGAGAGTTGAGATTGGACTCACATATGTTTACGGTATTGGCAGAACAAGTGCAAAGAAAATTCTTGAAGAAACAGGTATCAATCCTGATACTCGTGTAAAGGACCTTACTGAAGAAGAAATCGGTAAGATCAGAGACGCAATTGACGCAAACTTCACAGTTGAAGGTGACCTTCGTCGTGAAGTAGCGCTTAACATTAAGCGTCTTGTAGAAATTGGCTCTTATAGAGGTCTCCGTCACAGAAAGGGACTTCCCGTAAGAGGTCAGAGAACAAAGACAAACGCAAGAACTCGTAAGGGTCCCAAGCGTACAATCGCTAATAAGAAGAAGTAAGGAGGAGAGAGCATGGCTAAGACAGTTAAAAAAGTAACTCGTAAGAGAAAAGAGCGCAAGAATATCGAGCGCGGTGCAGCACATATCCGCAGCACATTTAACAACACAATCGTAACCATGACCGATGTAAACGGTAACGCTCTTTCCTGGGCAAGTGCCGGTGGACTTGGTTTCCGCGGTTCTAAGAAGAGCACCCCGTTTGCTGCACAGACTGCAGCAGAAACAGCTGCTAAGGCAGCTATGGAACACGGTCTTAAGACTGTAGAAGTATTCGTTAAGGGTCCCGGCGCAGGTCGTGAGGCAGCTATCCGTGCTCTTCAGGCA
>JAZRFX010000217.1:0-1491 GCA_045643845.1 Clostridia bacterium
TTTAATGAGAGTGCTTATAGGGGACGGGGTGTTTTTTGTAAGCCGAAGGCGTAACTAAAACGACCTGTCCCCAAACCAAAGCTGCGGACTCCATTTACGCACTCTGCACTACTTTCTCCCA
Source organism: Clostridia bacterium (assembly GCA_045643845.1). Lineage (GTDB taxonomy): Bacteria > Bacillota > Clostridia > UMGS1883 > UMGS1883 > UMGS1883. The sequence goes on from JAZRFX010000217.1 coordinate 122, forward strand.
ACCTTTGGCGGTCGTGATAACGCAGCACAGCTGACGGAGGGATTGTCATTTTACACTTAACATAGAAAGGAATATATTATGAACTACGAAAACTTTTTAGAAGACCTCAAGAAAGTAATTTCCATAAAAAGCATCAATGGAAATTGCGGCGAAGTTACCGCCGACGCACCTCTTGGAAAGGGCGTAAACGATGCGATTGAAAAGTTTTTATCAATCGGCAAAAAAATGGGTATGAAGACCAAAAATCTTGACGGTTATTGCGGATGGATTGAAATCGGCGAAGGCGAAAAAATGGTTGGTATCATCGCCCACGCTGACACCGTAGAAACGGGAAAAGGATGGGATTATGACGCGCTTTCCTGCACAGTCACGGACGACGGCGTTTACGGTCGCGGCGTTGCCGACGACAAGGGACCCGCGCTCCTTGCTCTTTATGCTATGAAAGAGGTTATGGACAGTGGAAAAGCACTTGACAAACGCGTTCGCCTTATCATCGGCGGTGACGAGGAATCAGGCGGAAATAAGTGTATAAAGCGCTACAAAGAAACCGAGGAAATTCCCACAATTTCATTCTCTCCCGATGCTGATTATCCCGTTGTTTTCGGCGAAAAAGGTATCCTTCGTATGAGGATTTTCGGCGAAGAAAAAAATATTGCTCCCGACTTTAAATTCGAGGGCGGAAAAATCGTAAATATCGTGCCCGAGGAAGCGAGCGCTTTTATCGACGGAAAAGAGCTTTTTGCAAAGGGTAAAAGTGCCCACGGAAGCGTTCCGCACAAGGGCGAAAATGCGATACTTAAGCTCGCTCCCGAAATTTGCGAAAACTACCCCGAAAGCACCTTTGCAAAGCTTATTTCACTTGCTACTGCAAAGTCGCTTGGAATCGACATTGAGGATGAGATGACAAAGCTCACAATCAACCCTGCAATTATGGTTGCGGACAGCGAAAAATGCTCGCTTTCATACGATATCCGCTACCCCCTTACTGCTGACGGCGATAAGATTATGGAAAATGTCAGAAAAGCAGTAGCGGAAAAAGGACTTTCAGTCGAATTCGGCATCCATGAAAGACCGCTTTATGTACCGCGCGACAGTCATCTTGTAACAACACTTACCAAGATTTACGAGGAGCACACCGATTTTGATTCAACACCCATTGCAATCGGTGGCGGAACATATGCAAAATCGTTCCCGAACTGCGTTGCTTTCGGCGTAATTTTCCCAGGGGAAAAGGCAAATATCCACGCACCGAACGAGTTCTGGAGTCACGACAGCATAAAGCGAAACTTAGGCATCATAAAAGATGCGATTGAGCGCCTCTAATTTATTGACTTTTATATATAAATATTATATAATTAGGTGTACCCTTG
>JAZRFX010000218.1:0-10075 GCA_045643845.1 Clostridia bacterium
GAACAAGGCAAAAATGTGAAGTTATCCTGACGGATTACAAGCATTTTTAACGCAGTTATACGCCAAAATCACTATTTTTAGACAAATAATCCCTATGTGAACGCCGCTTTGACCTATCCTTTTTGTTTTTGAGATTCTTCGCTTCGCTCAGACTGACGAAGAGGGAGTGCAGAATGACAAAGAGCGGGGCGCGGAATGAGATTTATTACAGTTTCAATGCCTTTTTGAGAACGGGCTCGATTACGCTTGCCATACTTGAAAAGCCTGCATCATTGGGGTGTGTGCCGTCAACTGTGCCGTTGTCCTTTACGAAATCATTCATAAGAGTATTTCCGGGGATGAAATACACATCCTCGCCTGCGGCAAGTGCCTTTTTATAGGTTTCTTCGACTACCGCTTTGCGAAGCTCTTCCTTGGCGGAGAGATAATATTTCGGGCGTGACATCATTATAATCGGAATGTCGGGGTGTGCTTTTCTTACAGTCTTATAAAAGCGCTCGTGCGTTTCCTGAAGGTATTCAACATTAGGCGCATTGTGGTCATAGTCAAGCACGAACGCGCTCATATCAAGCGATGCGATATAGTCGGCGATTTCCTGCTCGCCCTTCGCACTACCGCCAAAGCCCAGATTTATGTAGTCAAAGTCAAGATGCTGTGAAAGGATATTTTCGTAAGAGCAACCCGGTCTTGAGTAGCATTTGCCCATTGTGATTGATGAGCCGTAGAAAACAACGGGTTTTGTGATGGTGTAATCGTCTGCCTTTAAAAGCTGTGCGCCATCTTCAATGCCTATCCAGAGCTCCTCAACCTCACTCCACATTGGGAAATTGATTACGTACTCTTTAACCTCTCCACCTTTTACACTTATTATGTCCTCGTATGTTTTTGTCATTTTGAAAGGAGGCATAAACCCTTTTACAAAGCGCTGCGACCCATCTTTTCTTTCATACACATCGAAGCCTGCATTGGCAGTAACGGAAGTGTTGGAATCAAGGTTTACAATTCCCATTTGCGCCCTGATTGCAATAGTATTGCTGTCTGTTTTAAAGCGCACTCTACCGCCCGATGTAACGGAATGAAGACCGTGTACCTGAGGACTTACAGTCTTTGCAACCTCCTCGGGCAACCTGCGGTAAAGACCGCGGTCCTTATAGACACCGCTTATGGTAAAAACATCTTCCTCAATGTTATAAAATTTTATATCGTCGCCTATATTTATTTCTTTTTCGTAAATTTTAATTTGTGTCATGGCTTTGTCCCTTTCTTTATATCTTCTCAAATCTATACTTTTGCTCTATAGCGGGGTATTTTTCGTGGTCAACTTCCTCGAGGAACATATCGAGCGGGCGTATCCACAGCGAGTTGTCGCCGTACATTTGCCTGTAAACGACATAGGGTTCGCCCGTTTCGGAATGCTTTGCAACATCCTCTACGCGGTAGAGATTTCCTTTGAAATGTTTGTAGGTTGCGCCTATTTCAAGTTCTCGCATAGTTAGTTTACCTCGATTTGTACGGATTTCATTGCATTTAGTGCAATTTCGTGGCTTTCAACACTTACACCTGCACAGCAATTGGAATCTACTGAAATTTTCACCTCGGGGAAGGTTGCTTTTAAAATCATAGCGTTTGAAATTACGCATATGTCGGTACAAAGACCGCAAAGCTCGATTTCGTCCGCGTCAGTAATAAGTTTAGGCAGTTCAACGCTTCCGAATGTGACTTTATCAACAACCTCGTTTACATACGGCTTTAATTCGTCGCAAATTTGCCAGCCGTCGGTATCCTTTATACAATGCTCAACGGGGAGGTTTTTGCCTTCCTGCGTAGACATATAGTCGGCAAAATGGGTGTCGCGTGTAAATATGATTTTGCCGTTAAAGTTTTTGACCTTTTCCACGACATTGGGAACTATTGCCTCGGCGAGTTTGCTTCCGAGTGCGCCCGTTATAAAATCGTTTTGCATATCGACTACGATTAAGTATTTCATAGTTTTCTCCCCTTTTGGTTTATTAAGGTTATTTTATCACAAATAATTCCTGTGTTCAAGGTTTACGGCGACAAAAAAGCGTTGGATTTTCATCCAACGCTTTTAGTTTTAGTGTTTGTCGCGTGCGATATAGTGTGTATGAAGAAGGTCGTGCGCCTTGTGGCTGCCTGGTTCTTCAAGGAATTCCTCGTATATCTTTTTGATATAGGGGTTTTCGTGGCTCTTACGAAGGGGAAGGCTCTTATCCTCCTGATAAAGAGCTTTTGCTCTTTCAGCGCGGATGTCCTTATCCATTCTGTCCTTTGCACAAACGATAGGCTGTCCGCCACCATTTACGCAACCGCCGGGGCAAGCCATAATTTCAATGAAGTCAACCTCTACCTCGCCGCTCTTAACCTTGTTAAGAAGTTCACGAGCGTTACCGAGTCCGTGTGCAACTGCCGCACGGATAGTCTTGCCACCTGCTTCTACCGATGCAAGCTTGATGCCTTCAAGTCCGCGTACTGCTTCGTACTCAATCTCGCTGTGGCTTGTGTTATCAAGGATGTCTGCAACCGTTCTGATTGCCGCTTCCATAACCCCGCCTGTTGCGCCGAAGATTACGCCTGCGCCTGTTGCATCTTCGCCGAAGGGATCGTCAAACTTTTCGTCGGGAAGAAGTGTGAAACGGATACCTGCCTGCTTTATCATCTTTGCAAGCTCGCGTGTTGTAAGAACGCGGTCAACATCGAGAAGGCCATTTACTGAAAGCTCCTCGCGCTGTGCTTCAAACTTTTTAGCGGTACAGGGCATAATTGATACTACATAAATATCCTTGGGATCGATACCCATTTTTTCAGCATAGTATGACTTGATAACTGCGCCGTACATTTCGTGCGGTGACTTACAGGAAGAAAGATTATCAAGCATTTCGGGGAAGTTATGTTCGCAGAACTTAATCCAACCAGGCGAACAGGATGTAATCATCGGAAGCTTTCCGCCGTCCTGAAGTCTGTGAAGAAGCTCTGTTCCCTCTTCCATAATTGTAAGGTCTGCGGCAAAGTCAGTATCGAAAACCTTGTCAAAACCAAGTCTGCGGAGAGCCGCTGCCATTTTTCCTGTGCAGGGAGTTCCCATTTCCATACCAAATTCTTCGCCGAGAGCCGCTCTTACTGCGGGAGCAGTCTGTACAACGACATGCTTATCGGGGTTAGCAAGTGCCGCCCATACATCGTCAGTTGCATCCTTTTCACGAAGTGCGCCTACGGGACAAACGGCAATACACTGACCGCAGTTTACACAGCTTACTTCGCCGAGGCTTTTGTCAAATGCGCAGGCAACCTTTGTTTTGAAGCCACGCTCCATTGTGTCGATTGCGCCGACTGTCTGAATGTTTTTACACATATTGACACATCTGCGGCAAAGGATACATTTATTGTTATCTCTTATAATTGAGGGAGAAAGGTCATCGATTTCGTATTCGTTTCTTACGCCCTCGTAATGAATTTCAGTTACGCCGAGTTCATCAGCAAGTGCCTGAAGTTCGCAGTTACGATTTCTTTCGCAGGTAAGACACTTTCTGTCGTGATTTGAAAGAATAAGTTCAAGTGTAACTTTTCTTGCATTTCTTACTGCGGGAGTGTTTGTGAAAACCTCAAGACCTTCCGCTACGGGATATACGCAGGCTGCCTGAAGCGCTCTGCCACCCTTGATTTCTACAAGACACATTCTGCAAGAACCTGTCTGACTTACATCCTTGAGGTAGCAAAGTGTGGGAATATCAATACCTGCGCTGCGCGCTGCTTCCAAAACTGTTGAGCCTGCAGGAACACTTATTTCCTGACCATTGATTTTTAAATTAACCATTTCCATTTCTCTGCACCCCTTCCTTATTTCTTAACGATTGCGCCGAACCTACATGTTTCCATACAAGCACCGCACTTGATACATTTACTCTGGTCGATTGTGAAGGGGCTCTTGATTTCGCCTGTGATTGCGCCTACGGGACACTTTCTCGCACAAGCGGAGCAACCTTTACACTTTTCTTCTATAATGGTGTAGTTTGTAAGTTCCTTACATACGCCTGCGGGACATCTCTTTTCAACAACATGTGCTACATATTCGTCGCGGAAGTAGCGAAGTGTCGAAAGAACGGGGTTAGGTGCTGTCTGACCAAGACCGCAGAGAGAAGCATTCTTGATGCTGTAGCAAAGAAGCTCAAGTCTTTCAAGGTCTTCTAAAGTTCCTTTACCCTTTGTAATTCTTTCAAGGATTTCAAGAAGTCTTTTTGTACCGATACGGCAGGGCGTACACTTACCACAGGATTCGTCAACCGTGAATTCAAGGAAGAATTTAGCGATATCAACCATACAGTTGTCTTCGTCCATTACGATAAGACCGCCGCTACCCATCATTGAGCCGATTGAAATAAGTGAATCGTAGTCAATGGGTGTATCGATAAGTGATGCGGGAATACATCCGCCTGAAGGACCACCTGTCTGTGCAGCCTTGAATTTCTTGCCGTTGGGAACACCGCCGCCGATTTCTTCAACGATTTCGCGGAGGGTTGTACCCATAGGAATTTCAACAAGACCTGTATTATTGATTTTACCGCCGAGCGCGAATACCTTTGTACCCTTGCTCTTTTCAGTACCGATTGTGTTGAACCATTCGGGGCCGTTATTGATGATAACGGGGATATTTGCATAGGTTTCTACATTGTTAAGGATTGTGGGCTTGCCCCAGAGTCCCTTAACTGCAGGGAACGGAGGACGGGGACGAGGTTCGCCGCGATGTCCTTCGATAGATGTCATAAGTGCAGTTTCTTCACCGCAAACGAATGCGCCTGCACCGAGGCGAAGACCGATATCAAAGCTGAAATCAGTTCCGAAAATATTGTCGCCGAGAAGACCATATTCCTTCGCCTGCTTTATAGCGATTTCAAGACGCTGTACGGCGATGGGATATTCCGCACGGATGTATATGTAGCCCTGATTTGCGCCAATAGCATAGCCTGCAATAGCCATTGCTTCAAGTACGCTGTGGGGGTCGCCTTCGAGGATACTTCTATCCATAAATGCACCGGGGTCGCCTTCGTCAGCGTTACAGCATACATATTTTTGCTCATTCACGCTCTTTGAAGCGAATTCCCACTTAAGACCTGTGGGGAAGCCACCGCCACCACGACCGCGGAGTCCTGATGCCTTGATTTTGTCAATAACTTCCTGAGGAGTCATCTGAGTAATTGCAGTTGCGAGTGCCTTGTAGCCGTCAAACGCGATGTATTCCTCAACATTTTCGGGGTTGATAACACCACAGTTACGGAGAGCAATTCGCATCTGCTTTTTATAGAAATTAACTTCGTCGAGAGATTTGATTTTGTCGCTTCCCTCTATAAGTGTTTCGCTGTAAACAAGTCGCTTTACAATCTTGCCCTTTAAAAGATGCTCGGTAACGATTTCCTTTACATCTTCCTTCTGAACACGGCTGTAGAAAGCACCCTCGGGATAAACTACTACAACGGGACCGAGTGCGCAAAGTCCGAAGCAGCCTGTCTTTACGATTTTAACCTCGTTTTCAAGACCTGCTTCCTTAAGCTGCAATTCAAATTCGTCTATAAGTTTAGTGCCGCCTGAAGAAGTACAACCTGTACCGCCGCAGATGAGCACCTGTGATCTGTACAAACTCATTTCCTACACTCCCCTCTTATTCCTGCGCGCCGACTGTATATTCGATAACGGGATTGCCGTTTACGATATGGTCGGTCACGATTTTATTAACCTTGTCCACTGTAACCTTTGCGTATGTAACAGGTTCTTTTCCGGGCACGCAAACCTCGACAATGGGTTCAAGCGCGCACATACCCTTGCACGCGGACTGTTCTATAACAACATTTGTAAGATTAAGCTTGTCTATTTCATCAAGAAAAGCTGTCATAACGGGGCGTGCGCCTGCTTCAATACCGCAGATATCCATAGCGACAATAATTCTTATATCGTCTGCGCTTTTCTTTCTAAGGCTAACGCTTTTTAATACTTTTTCCTTTATAGCTTCAAGTTCAGCTATGCTTTTCATATTTTGCACCTCCGTAATTTTATATTTCCTGATATTTTGCGAGGATTACGCTGACATCGTCGGGGGTAATTCTGCCGTAAACATCTTCATTGACCGTGAATACGGGCGCAAGACCACACGCACCGATGCAACGGGTAGCCTCAAGCGAGAACTTCCCGTCGGGAGTGCAACCATCTACATCAAGCGAGAGAATTTCTTTAATTTTTTCGAGGATGTCGCCGCTGCCTTTAACATAGCACGCTGTACCGAGGCATACACCAATCTTATACTCACCCTTGGGGTTGAGCGAGAACTGTGTGTAGAATGTTACTACACCATAAACCTCTGCAAGCGGAATATTAAGGCCGTCTGCAATCATTGTCTGAACTTCAATAGGAAGATATCCGTAAACTTCCTGAGCCTTGTGAAGAACGGGGATAAGAGCGCCGTCCTGTCCCTTATACTCTGCAATTATGCTTTTGAGCTTTTCTTCCTGCTGTGCTGTTCCTTTAAAGGGTATAACTGCTTCTTTTGCCATGACTAAACCTCCTGTATTGAATAAAATAAAAACAAATCGTTATTTCAATATCGATATACTTTAACAAAAAAGCACATCTTTCTCTTATTATATCAAATTAAATATTTTTTGTCTATAAAAACTTGCAAAAAAAGGCGGGCAAAGCCCACCTTTTTTATTATTTGTATTGTCCTACCAACAAATCGTTAAATTCGTAAGGAATATCAAGGACAAAGTTTCCGAATTCCATACCTGTTTCTCCGTTTACGAGAATCTGAACACTTGAAACACTTTCAAGTGAGCAAAGCGAATTTACGACGGAATAAAGAGTGAATGTTGTTCCGTATGAGCCTGTTGATGTTTTTGTACAAAATTCGCTCGAGAAATTGACATAGCATATGCCATCTTTAGTTTCTATGCCAAGAAGCTTTGTTCCTTCGGGAATTGAGGGAACAAGGTCTTTATCCGAGGGACCCTTGATAAGCTCGCTTACTATCGCCTTTTCAAGAGAAAGTGTTTGCTGAACATCCACGCTACGCTTTTCAAGATAAAGGCTCTCATACTTATCGTTGGGGAAATAAAGACTGATTGTTACATTATCCTCGGTATTCAGCGCAATATCCGAAACACTCAATACGCCGAACTCTTTGCCTGTGCTTTCGCTCACGAGAGGGCTTCCTTCAACCTGAATAACGATGCCTTCGATACCCTTGATATTGCAAAGAGTATTCACAAACGCAAATCTTAATACAAGCGCGTCTACTCCCTTTTTATCAAGGAAATGCTTTGACATATTTACGGTTGCAACGCCCTCGCTTATTGTAAGGGATAAAAGCTTTGCGTCAGCACTTATTACGGGAGCGTTTTTTTCGTTCTGCGGGCCTGCAATCATCTCTTCAATCGCGATTCTTGCAAGTTCCTCCGCGCTCGGATTCTTCCCCGTTTCAATACTTCTTACCTCTTCGCAGAGTTCATTTGAAACAGTGTCTTTAAAATAAATTTTTAGTTTTGTCTTCTTATCGCTGCAAGCTGTAAAAGTTGCAGCCAGAAGGGTAATCGCAAGTAATAATGATAAAGTCTTTTTCATATCAAGACCTCCTTACTTGAATGTTATGGGGATGATTATGCGGAAAGTACTGCCTACGCCTTCTTCGCTTTCGACCTGAATATTTCCGCCGTGAAGCTCAACCGCCGTAAGAGCGATTGAAAGGCCAAGTCCCGTTCCGCCCGTTTCCCTTGCACGAGCCTTGTCTACGCGGTAGAATCTGTCGAAAACTTTATAAAGTTCGTCGGCGGCAATACCGATACCCGTATCGGAGATTTCTATAATAATATTACTCTCATCTTTTGTGATATTCATCGTCACTTTTCCGTCTTCGCGGGTGTATTTTATGCTGTTGTCAAGAATGTTGTAGATTGCTTCCCACATTCTGTCACGCTCGATGGTAGAATACACCGTGAGCTCGGGATTGAATTCAAGCGTGATATTCTTTTGCTCGGCAAGCGGGCGAAGCGCCTTTACGATGTTTGAGCAAAGCTCGGTAACATCGGCTACGGCGAATTCCATTCGCGAAACACTCGAAGCGCTGTCCATTCTGGTAAGCGTCAAAAGCTTGTCAACAATTCTTGTAAGACGGTCTACCTGAATATTCATATCGGTTAAGAATTCGTCTACCATTTCGCGCGGTGCGTCGGGAGTATTTAAAAGCGAGTCTGAAATAAGCTTTATAGAGCTTAACGGTGTCTTAAGCTCGTGAGAAGCGTTTGAAACAAACTCCTGCCTTTTTTCCTCCTGCGTTCTTATATGCTGATTCATCATATTGAACGAATCAATCAGCTTTCCTACCTCGCCACCCGTTGTTTTTTCGATGATGTAGTCGCCTTCCTCCTCAGCCGCTTTTGAAAGCTTTTCGGTAAGGCTTCTGATAGGCTGTGTTATTATTCCCGACATAACAAAGCTTACAACACCGATAAGGATGCTGACAAGGATTGCGAGCATCATCATAATCATAAGAAGCTGATTTTTGAAATTTGTTACCTCGGCGGCTGATGCCTGATAATATATTACGCCTGTAACCTGCTTATTAGTTATAGTGGGAACTGCCGCACTGATAATAAGCTCGCCGTCGGCGTCCTCGGTTTCTTCAACATTGTTATTTCCTTCAAGAGCGCCGAGTATTGCGCCTGTAGGCATATATTTGCCCTTCATAATGCTGTTGTTGGAGTCGTATGTTACGCACGCATCCACATCAAGCATAATAACGCGGCAGTCGCTTGAAATTTGCTGTTTTTCAAGAAGGTAATTGATGTTTTCCTCGCTCAAATCCTGATACTGCGAGATATAGCCCGCGACAACATTCGCCTGAGAAAGTGTGCTGATTTTTTTCTGTTCAAGGATGTACTGCTGCATGGAATTGGTTACATACACGCTGATAAGTCCGAGCGTAAGTACAATTATGATAAAGTATGTAAGTACCAGTTTCCAGCGGATGCTTTGCATCCCTTCTTTAATTTTCTTTAAAATAGTAACCTACCCCCCACTTTGTAAGGATGTATGTGGGAGCCGCCGCGTCAGCTTCAATTTTTTCACGAAGGCGTCTTACATGAACATCAACCGTTCTGATGTCGCCGGGGTAATCGTAGCCCCATACGATATCGAGAAGGTTCTCTCTTGAATAAACCTTTCCTGGATTTGATACGAAAAGGTCGCAAAGGTCAAATTCCTTGGCAGTAAGCTCGATTATACGACCTTCAATCTTAACGCGGCGAAGGTTATAGTCAAGCTCTATACCGCCTGCGCTTACGGCAGGTTTAGCAGCCGCAACGGTGCTGCTTGTAACACGGCGTAAGATCGCCTTTATTCTTGCCTTTAATTCAAGTATATTAAACGGCTTTGTAAGATAGTCGTCGGCGCCATATTCAAGACCGAGGATTTTATCCATATCTTCAGTCTTGGCAGTAAGCATAATAATCGGCACGGAAGAAAATTCCCTTATCTTCTGGCAGACTGTAAGTCCGTCAATACTGGGAAGCATAAGGTCAAGGATGATAAGCGATATACTCTTATCACGGGCGAGCTTCAAAGCCTCCTCCCCGTCGTATGCAGTTTCAGTTTCGTAGCCGTCCTGTTCAAGGTTGAATTTTATACCCTTTACAAGCAGTTTTTCGTCGTCAACGATAAGTATTTTCATAGAGCATCTACCCCTTAATAAAATTAGACATAATTACTTAAGAATATTATAACATTTAAGTAAAATTATTTCAACCGATTTTATAAAAAAAGCAGGATATAAACTTTAATTTATATCCTGCTGTCGTTAATGATTTAAAGAGCGGAAAGTTGACAAAAAATGTATGGCTACATTGTCACCAGCACAAAAAAGCTTCAAAGGCCATAGCAATTATTGATACTCCCCAAATTATCATCGCAATGGTATTTATTTCTTCTCCATATTTAGTTTCCCGCAGATTCCAGCGTATAGTCGGAAACTTCCAACGGAATATGCCGGCGCATATAATCAAAATTCCGACAATAATAC
>JAZRFX010000219.1:0-7074 GCA_045643845.1 Clostridia bacterium
TTCACCCGAACTTCTTAAGATTATGATGGAAATGGGACACGGCGATGAGCTTGTTATCGGTGACGGAAACTTCCCCGGTCAGAGCGTAAATCCCAACTGTGTTCGTTGCGACGGACATAATGTTCCCGAGCTTCTTGAAGCGATACTTAAACTTTATCCGCTTGATACATACCAGCTTCCCGTGTACATTATGGCAAAGACACCGGGAGATACGGTAGAAACTCCCATTTGGGACGAATACGCTAAAATAATCAAGCCTTATACTGATAAGGAAATTGAGCAGATTGAACGCTTTGAGTTCTATGAAAGAGCGAAGAAGGCATATGCTGTTGTTATGACAGGTGAAAGCGCACTTTATGCGAACATAATCTTGAAAAAGGGCGTTGTTGTTGAATAAAATCCCGGGAAAAAGGAAAGGGGAGATAGTATGAATCAGGTAATTCTTGAGATGAAAAACATCGATAAAAGATTTTCCGGCGTTCATGCGTTGAAATCCGCAAACATAGAACTGCGTGAGGGCGAAGTACATGCTCTTATGGGGGAAAACGGTGCAGGAAAGTCTACACTGATGAAGGTTCTGTGCGGAATACATAAGCGTGACGGCGGCGATGTTACTCTTTTCGGAAAGAGTGTTGACTTCTCTAATATCAAGGAATCACAGAATGCAGGTATCAGCATTATTCATCAGGAACTGAATATGATGAATCATCTCACTGTTGCACAGAACATTTACATAGGCAGAGAGCCTATGATAGGCGGCATGTACATTGATGATAAAAAAATGGAAAAGGATGCAAAAGAACTCTTCGACAGAATAGGTGTTAAGATTGACCCTTCTGTTGTTCTTGGCTCTCTTACTGTAGGTAAGCAGCAGATGGTGGAAATTGCAAAAGCGATTTCCCACGACTCAAAAATACTCATCCTTGATGAGCCTACTGCAGCACTTACACAGCCCGAAGTAGAGGAATTGTTCAAAATAATGAACGACCTCAAGAAAAAGGGTATCGGCATGATTTACATATCACATCGTATGGATGAAATTAACAGAATTTCTGACAGAATTACTGTAATGCGTGACGGTGAGTATGTAGGTACATTAATCACAAAAGAAACAACCAAAGACGAAATTGTAAAAATGATGGTTGGTCGTGTTATCTACGGTGACAAGAAAGAGGAAAGCAGCGTTCCTGCTGACGCTCCCGTAGTGCTCGAGGTTAAGAACCTCTGCCGTGGAAAAGACATCAAGAATGTAAGCTTCAAGCTCAGAAAAGGTGAAATACTCGGCTTCTCCGGTCTTATGGGAAGCGGCAGAACAGAAGTTGCCCGTGCTATCTATGGTGCGGACAGATTTGACTGCGGCGAAATTTTCATAAACGGAAAGAAGATTAATATCAAGACACCTGAAGAGGCTGTTAAAAACGGCATCTGTTATCTTTCGGAGGACAGAAAAAGGTACGGACTTCTCCTTGATAAGTCTGTTTCTGAAAATTCAGTTCTCAGCAATCTTGATGATTACATCAAATTTGGCTGGATAAACGATTCAAAAATTGAAAAAGATGCTACCCGTGAAAACGAAAAGCTTAAAACGAAAACACCTTCTATGCATCAGAAACTCCGCAATCTTTCAGGCGGTAACCAGCAGAAGGTTATCGTTGCGAGATGGCTTCTTAAAAATTCTGACATCTTCATCTTTGATGAACCGACACGCGGTATTGATGTCGGCGCAAAGAGTGAAATGTATACTCTCATGGAAGACCTCGCCAAAGAGGGCAAGTCTATTATCATGATTTCATCTGAGCTTTCTGAAGTTCAGAGACTCAGTGACCGTGTTGTTGTTATGTGTGAAGGTCGTATAACAGGCGAACTTGATATCAAGGACGCAACACAGGAAAGAATTATGGCATATGCCACAATGAGGGAGGAAGATTGAAATGAATAACAACCAGAAAAAAGAAAATAAATTTCTGAATCTCCTTGCGAAAGGCAAACAGAACTTTATTATAATTTTGGCTCTTGCTGTTCTTGTTCTTATATTTACAGCACTGAATCCAAATTTCTTAAATAAATTTAATATTGTAAGTATGGCGCAGTCTTTGGCTCCGTACGCAATTATGGCACTCGGTGTAACCTTTGTTATCGCAACGGGAGGTATCGACCTTTCTATCGGTACAACATGTATCGCCGCAGCGGTAATTGCTGGTAAACTTTATATGGGCGGTATGCCTCTCGGTTATACAATTCCCATTATGATAGCAATCGGTGCATTTATTGGTCTTGTCAACGGTATTCTCGTTGCAAAGCTTAAGATTCCGGCATTCATTGCTACACTCGGTACTATGATGTTCGGTCGAGGCCTCAGCGCCATCATCGTTTCAATACCCAACATTTTCTACCCGAGCGGAACATGGTATAACAAACTTTTCTCAAACTATAACGGTATCCCCGTTGGTCTTATCTGGGTAGTTCTTTTTGCAGCAATCTGTATGTATCTTATGTACAAGTGTAAGATTGGCCGTTACATCCTTTCTATCGGAAGTAATGAAGAAGCAACCCGACTTTCAGGTATCAACACAGATAAGTACAAGATTATCGCATACACTATAGCAGGTATTTCAACAGGTATTGCGGCAATATTCTGGTCAGCATCATTCCCGACAGTTGCAGCTGCAACCGGTAACGGTTATGAACTTGACGCTATCGCAGGTGTATACATCGGCGGAACAAGTGCCGCAGGTGGTGTGGCTTCTATCGCAGGTTCAGTAATCGGTAACATTATGCTTGTTGTAATAAGAAGCGGTCTTAATATGGTTCTTGCTAAATTCAATCTTAATGTTAACTCTACTTATGCTACATATGTTCTTACAGGTATCATCGTAGTTGTTGCTGTTCTTATGGATGTAATCAAGAACAAAAACGCAGCAAAGGTTAAGATTGAAAAGAAAGATAAGAAACCCGTTAAACAGTAACTAAGTTTAAATACGGCTCCAAGCCGTAAATTTATAAAAAATTTGGAGGAAAAAAGTATGAAAAAAGTATTGGCACTCGTATTGGTAGCACTCCTTGCAGTAGCTACACTCGCAGGTTGCGGCGGCACTGCTGATGAGAAGACAATCGCAGTAGTAGCAAAGGGCGAATCACATGCATTCTGGCAGTCAGTTAAGGCAGGCGCAGAAGACGCAGCAGCAAAGTATGGATATAAGATCACTTTCAGAGGTCCTGCAAGTGAATCTGCAAAAGACCTTCCCTCACAGATGGAAATGGTTCAGACAGCTCTCTCTAACAGCGCAGACGGTATCGTTTTAGCAACAATCGGTGAAGGTTTCGTTGATATGCTTTCACAGGCAAAGGATGCAGACATCCCCGTAGTTCAGTTCGACAGCGGTATCTGGGCAAATGATATTGCAGCTCTTGACAAAGCAGGCAAGAACCCCATCGTTGCTTCAGTTGCTACAAGCAACTACCTTGCAGCAGGTCTTGCAGCAGAAAACTTCTTCGCAGCAGTTAAGGAAGAAATTGCAGCAACAGACAAGTATATTTTAGGTGTTATTCAGCACGACGAAACACAGACAGGTATCGACAGAGCAGCAGGTTTCATCGATAAATTCAAGGAACTCGCAGAAGCAGATGCAGCTACAAAGGGTAAGGTTAAGATCGAACAC
The DNA here is from genome assembly GCA_045643845.1 of Clostridia bacterium. Classification (GTDB taxonomy): domain Bacteria; phylum Bacillota; class Clostridia; order UMGS1883; family UMGS1883; genus UMGS1883. Next base: position 3,660 of record JAZRFX010000219.1, read on the forward strand.
GAAATCAAGCCCGGCGATGCAGACAACGCTTACAAGGCAGCTCTTGAAGCTCTTGATGAAAAGGGTGCAAACGCTATCTTCATGTCAAACGAAGGTGTTGTTAAGCAGGTTTACGATGCAATCGGTGCAGCAGGTGCAAAGTATGACGACATCAAGTTTGTAGGTTACGATGCAGGTACAAAGCAGATCGAATGGATGAAGAAGACAACAGGTCCCAAGCTTGTTGGTTCAGTTGCTCAGGATTCATACCAGATCGGTTATCAGTCAGTAGAACAGGCTATTTTGAAGCTTGAAGGAAAAGAAGTTACTGAAAAAGTTGACATCTCCGGCGCATGGTGGGATGCAACAAATGTTGACGAAATGGTTGCAAAGAACCTCGTTTACGAAGGCTAATTTGAAATCTTAAGACGGTCGCGTTGCGACCGTCTTTTTTGTTTGTAATTCGTTATAATTACCATATCACAGGGAAGAGAGCATAAAATATTTGTCAATATGATGAAAATTGCAGATAATTATTGATTTTTGAAATAATTTATGCTAAAATACCAATTATAATCGGGTGTATTATGGATATGTTTAAAAATCCCTTTGAAAAACACTCAAAAAGTGTTGGATTTCGGACTGTTTTTTTCATCCGATATCAGTATTTCAGTATCGATTTCAATTAAAATCAAAATATATTTCAAAGTGAGGAAAAAGTATGAACAAAATCACAGTTATCGGTTCAGGTCATGTAGGTTCTACAATCGCATATACTCTTACTATCAGAGGACTTGCTTCCGAAATCGTTATGATTGATGTAAACGAAGAGAAATCTCTCGGCGAAGCGCTTGATATAAGACAGGGCGTTCCCTTCTGCAACCCTGCAAATATTTATGCAGGCTCTTATGCAGATGCAAAGGGTTCCGATATTGTTATTATCACATCAGGTATGGCAAGAAAGGCAGGTCAGTCAAGACTTGACCTTGCGCAGAACAATGTTGATGTAATAAAGAGCATCGCAGACAAAATTGTTCCCGCAGCACCTGATGCAACATATGTTATTGTAAGTAATCCCGTTGATATTCTTACATATGTATTCTTAAAGCACACAGGTCTTCCTCAGGAAAGAGTTATCGGTTCAGGTACAATTCTTGATACTGCAAGACTTCGTGCAAGAGTGGCTGAGTACTACTCTGTAAACCAGAAGAATGTACACGCATATGTACTTGGCGAACACGGTGACAGCTCTTTCGTTCCGTGGTCAATTGCGAACATTTCAAACGTGCCCGTTGAAAAGTATGGTAAATCCGTTCTTAAAGGTGCGGAGTATCCCGAATTCAAACGCGCTGAAGTTGAAGAATATGTGCGTAAGAGTGGTGCAAGCGTTATTCAGAGAAAGGGCGCAACCTTCTACGCAGTATCTATGTCAGTATGCCATGTGTGTCAGTGCCTTTTGAGTGGTATTGACACAACCCTTACAGTTTCTACACTCTTAAACGGCGAATATGGCATTGACGATGTCTGCCTCAGCCTTTTGAATGTTGTAGGTCATAACGGCGCTCACAATAAAATTATGCTTCCTCTTAATGACGAAGAAATTAAAGCACTCCAAAATAGTGCAAAGGTACTTAAGGATTTGACAAAGAGCCTTACTATATAAGAATGAGGTGTAAAAATGAAGGTTAGTTATTTTCCTGGTTGCACCCTGAAAAATAAAGCCAAAGACCTTGATTTATATGCATATAAATCGGCTGAAGCTTTGGGTGTTACTCTTGAAGAAATTGAAGACTGGCAATGCTGCGGTGGTGTATTTATCACATCTAAAAACGAGGTTGCTACAAAGCTTTCCTCCGTTCGTGCACTTAAAGAGGCATCCTCAAAGGGGCAGCCTCTTGTAACTGTGTGCTCCGCTTGCCACAATGTTATAAAGCAGACAAATCACGCAATGCAAAACGATAAGGAATTTTCCGATAAAGTAAATCGCTATATGGCGCAGGATGGCGGATATTTTGGTGAAGCTGAGGTTTATCATTACCTTGAAATGCTCCGTGACCTTGTAGGCTTTGATAAGCTTTCGGAAAAGGTTGTAAACCCGCTTAAAGGTAAAAAGATTGCGGCATATTATGGCTGCCTTCTTTTAAGACCGAGTGGAGTTATGAAAATGGACGATCCCGAAAATCCGAGCATTATGGAAGATTTCATAAAGGCTCTCGGCGCAGACCCCGTTATCTATGCAAAGCGTAACGAGTGCTGCGGAGGATATGTAAGTGTTGAAAGCCCGCTTCTTGCAAAGAAAAACAGTGACTCTGTCGTTCAGAATGCAAAGTCGCAGGGCGCTGAAATGATTATAACAGCTTGCCCTCTTTGTAAGTATAATCTTGTTAAGAACGGCGCAGATATCCCCGTAGTTTATATTACGGAAATTCTTGCCGAGGCTCTTGGAGTAAAGGAGGATACAAATGCATAACAATCAGTATCTTCGTGAGGAATTGATCCGCCAGAGCGGTGTCAATCCGAAAAAATGTATGAAATGCGGTAAATGTTCTGCAACTTGCCCCGCTTATGACGAGATGGAATACCATCCTCATCAGTTTGTAAGTATGGTGGAGAGTGGGGACATACAGCCGCTTTTGGAATCAGAATCATTATATAAATGTTTGTCTTGCTTTGCCTGCATCGAAAGATGCCCCAGAGGTGTAGAGCCTGCTAAACTTGTCGAAGCAGTCCGCCTTGAAGCAGTAAAGAAGCAGGGTGCAAACAGACTCAGCGCAAACGATGTTCCGAGTATTCTCGATGAAGAAACTCCGCAGCAGCTTTTGGTAAGCGCGTTCAGAAAATATAGTAAGTAAGGAGGAAAAGACAAATGCAAAGAGTTGGTGTTTTTGTATGTTGGTGCGGTAGCAATATTGCAGGTACAGTTGATGTACAGGCAGTAGCGGCGGCCTTGAAAAACGAACCTGGTGTCGTCTTTTCCACCGATTATCAGTATATGTGCTCTCAGGCAGGTCAGGATATGATAAAGGATGCTGTAAAGGAACATAACCTTACAGGTATCGTTGTTTGTTCTTGTTCTCCCCGTATGCACGAGGCAACTTTCAGAAAGACTGCAACTGCCGCAGGTCTTAACCCTTATATGGTTGAAATTGCCAATATCAGAGAGCAGTGTTCCTGGGTTCATAAGGATATGCAGACAGGAACTGAAAAGGCTATCATTCTTGGTAAGGCGGCTGTTGCAAAGGTTAATCTTAACACACCCCTTACACCTGGAGAATCTCCCGTTACAAAGAGAGCGCTCGTTATCGGCGGCGGTATCGCAGGTATCCAGACAGCTCTTGATATTGCTGATGCAGGTTTTCCCGTTGATATCGTAGAAACAAAGCCTACAATCGGCGGTAAAATGGCTCAGCTTGATAAAACCTTCCCGACACTTGAC
>JAZRFX010000220.1:0-1413 GCA_045643845.1 Clostridia bacterium
GATGCATCTTTTTGTGGTTTCAACATCGCAGCCTGCGTTCAATATATAGCCGACGCCGTTTTCCTTCATAGACGAGAGGACTGCGTCGCGGTCGGCATCAAATTTTTTGTCGTAATAGTGCGCGTGTGTATCGAAAAGCATCAGCAAACTTCACTTCCAAGTTCCATATCGTCGGACGGAGAAACGATAGAAAGCTGATTGTCGTTTGATGCGCAAAGAATCATACCGTAGCTGTCCTCACCACAAAGTTTTACGGGCTTGAGGTTTGCAACAACCACTACCTTCTTACCGATGAGGTCGGAAGGCTCATAGTACTGCGCGATACCGCTTACAACCTGTCTTTTTTCATAGCCGAGGTCAAGCTGAAGCTTAGGAAGCTTCTTCGCCTTCTTAATCTTTTCAGCCTCAACAACCTGCGCTACGCGAAGCTCAGCCTTGAAGAAATCGTCGATAGTGATTTCTTCCTTGCCCTCGGGCTTTTCGATTTCGGGAGCTTTATTCTTTGCCGCTTCCTCTTCAATTGCCTTAAGCTCAGCTTCAACATCGATACGGGGGAAGAGAACCTCGCCCTTTTTAACTGTGAGGCTATCCTGTGCACCCCAGATGGACGCGCCTGCCCAACCCTTTGCCTCGGCACCAATTTGCTCGAGAATTGCGGGAGTTGTGCGTGTCATAACGGGTGCGATAAGCTCGGCTGAAATGCGGATTGCTTCGCAAAGGTTATACATAACTGTCTGGAGGCGGTCTTTCTTCGCCTCGTCCTTGGCAAGTGTCCAGGGAGTAGTTTCGTCGATATATTTATTGGTACGGCTTATGAGCTTCCATATTTCCGCAAGAGCGTTTGAGAACTGGTATGCATCCATAAGCTCCTCAACCTTTTTGGGAGTTTCCTTGGCAAGAGCGATAAGCTCCTCGTCAAAGCTGTCGGAAACGGCCTTGTTTGTAACTGTGCCACCGAAATATTTTTCAACCATACTTACGGTACGGCTAACAAGGTTACCGAGGTCGTTTGCAAGGTCTGAATTGATACGATTGATAAGTGCTTCGTTATTGAACACGCCGTCAGCACCGAAGGGCATTTCGCGCATAAGGAAGTAACGGATTGCGTCAACGCCGTACTTTTCAACAAGCTTCACGGGGTCAACTACATTACCCTTACTCTTACTCATCTTACCGCCGTCAAGAAGGAGCCATCCGTGGCCGTACACCTGCTTGGGAAGGGGAAGATCAAGCGCCATAAGCATAGCGGGCCAGATGATTGAGTGGAAGCGCACGATTTCCTTACCTACAAGGTGAACATCTGCAGGCCAGTATTTCTTGAAATCAGCATCGTCATCGGAAAATGCACCGAGCGCGTTGATGTAGTTTGTAAGCGCGTCGAGCCATACATAAACAACATGCTTGGGGTCAAAT
>JAZRFX010000221.1:0-4471 GCA_045643845.1 Clostridia bacterium
CGTGCCGATTTTTGCCTTCGCGTACGCGGAGATTCAATGATTGGCGCAGGCATCAAGGACGGCGATATTGTATTTATAAGGAAGCAGGAAACTGTCGATGACGGCGAAATCGCCGCCGTGCTTGTTGACGATGAGGCAACATTAAAGCGAGTGTATATAACCGACGATGCCGTAACACTTATCGCCGAGAATCCCAAGTATAAGCCGATGGTCTATACAAAAAAACAATGCAAGAATATCCGTATCCTCGGCAAAGCCGTCGCATGCCATACAACATTGTAAGGGTTGACAAACAACGCTTCTTGTGATACTCTCGTCGTAGAAGGATTTCCTCGTCTGGGCTGACTTGAATCATTCAATGTACGCCCTGAGGAACCTTCTTTTTATTTTTCCTGCTACGCAACGCTATAAGCATTGACAAAATCATCGCTATATGATATTTTGTTAATAGGACCATATGTAGTTGGATGGAACGGCATGTTAAGCCCAGTACTCGCCAACCAGTTGTTGGTCCTTTTTTAAAGGAGTTTTCACAGAACCGTTTTCGGGCGTAAACACTGGGGCTTTATATGCATCAGTGAGCTGTGAAGCTTCTTTTTTGCTTCATCTTGCTGTACAGTTTGGGGACGGGGCAAATATTGTGCAATAAATTGCAAATTAAAAGAGCAAGTTTTCACTTGCTCTTTTTTACTTTACTTCTATTGCCATTACTTTGTCGAAAAGGGATTGCAGTTTTTCGACGGTGAGTGCGGGGGCGCGGCGATGTTTTTTCGCAAGCTCGTCCGTATAGTCAGAGAGCATATACGCCGTATATTTCCCGTCCGCGTGGGTGACTGTCGGGAGCATTTCGTAGTGCGTAACCTTTGTTACGCCGTTTTCCTTTTCAATTGTAACCGACGCCATACCTCCGAGGATTTTGTCAGTTCCGCTTTGATTGGAAAGGAAATTTCCGAGGCTGTAAAAAACAACTGCTTTATTTCCATTTTCGCTTGTATGCTCGCACACGGGCTGAATCACATGGGGATGACCGCCGATTATAACATCGGCACCGTTTTGCACAAGGAACTCGATTTCCTTTTTTTGCTGTGCTGTCGGGGTATGGGTATATTCCGTCCCGAAATGAAGGAATACCACCGTGATATCGGCGCTTTCCTCCGCTTTTTCAAGGAGCGTCTTATTCCCCTCTCCGCAGTCGATTATATTCACGAGGTACGGCTTGTCCGACGGGAGCTTGTACCCGTTAAGCCCGTAGGTAAAATTGAGGAGCGCTACTTTAAGGTCGCCCTTTTCAAAAATTTCTATCTCGCTCTGCTTTTCCGCAGTTTCGTGGATTCCGATGACTTTTATATGGTCGTACTGCTTCCAAAAATCAATCGTGTGCATCAGGGCGTTATACCCGCGGTCGTATGTATGATTCGTCGCGTGGGTGATAAGATTGAAGCCCGCCCTTTCGATGCTCTCCCCGACCTGCTCGGGCGTGCCGAAGGAGGGGTATCCGCTGAACGCCTGCGTTTCCTCGACGAAAATCGTTTCCTGATTGATTGCGGCAATGTCGGCATCTTTAATATAGGGGATGATATTTTCGTAAAGTCCGTCAAAATTGAAGCCATCCTCGTCCCTGCAGGAATTATAAACGGGCGAATGCATAAGATTGTCGCCAACTGCCTTTATGGTAAGAGTCACCTTTTCGGGCTTTGGCGGAAGCTCGGGCGCTTCCTGTTCCACTTTATCAGGCGCGACGAGGAGCGCAGTGAGCACTCCCAACGCGACTGCCAATACCATTAAAACTATTGTGAGCTTTTTACTTCTGCTCATAAGCCTTTCTTATCCTCTCCATACTGCGTTTTTCGCCGAGAACCTGCTGAACGCACCAGATGTCGGGCGAATTTGTTCTGCCTGTAATTGCGACACGGATAACGCCGCTGACATCGCCTACATGGCCCTTGTACATTTCGGGATTTTTCTTGTAAAGCTTGGGCTGAGGAGCGTAGCCGAGCTCTTCGCCGAGCGCACGAACCTTGCCGAACCAGGTGGGCTGATCGTCGTTGTGGTCGTAGGTTTCCATATACTTTTCAAGGATGAGCTTTCTGTCTTCCTCGCTTACATTTTCAGGGAATGAGTCTTCAATTTCAAAGAGCTCGTCAAAGAAGAAGCTGTAGAAATCCTTGGACTGTTTCCAATGGCTGATATCTTTTCTGGGCTTTTCTCCACCACGGCCGATTGCAATCATACCGAGGGAGAATTCCTTGTCACGAGTGAGGAGGTTGTAGTATTCCTCGTCGCATTCCTTTGCCCACTCGGTGATATAGTTATAAACTGTTTCGCTATCAAGTGTTGCGAGGTAGTTTTTGCTGACATCGTTAAGCTTGTCGATATCGAAAAGCGAACCGCTGATACCCATTTTCTTTGCGGTGAAGGGGAATTCCTTCGCGTCTTTTTCGGGGTTTTCCATTCTCCACTGCTCGTAGTTTGAGTTAAGAACTGTGAGGAGGTATTCCCAAACTGCACCCGGGAGATAGCCCTCGCTCTTATAGTAATCAAGCGAAAGCTCGGGGTCTTTACGCTTGCTTAGTTTACGCTTTACGCCGTTATCAATTTTCATAAGCTGTGCTGTGTGGCAGTATGTGGGAGCTTCCCAACCAAGGGCGCGGAAAAGCTGAACATGAATGGGAAGTGTCGCAAGCCATTCCTCACCACGAACAACATGAGTTGTGCGCATAAGATGGTCATCAACTGCGTGCGCGAAGTGATATGTGGGAATGCCGTCCGATTTTAAGATAACAACATCCTGCTCGTTTTCGGGCATTGTAAGTTCGCCGCGGATTGCGTCTGGCACGGTGAAGGTCTTGCCTGTGTTTTCAGGCGCGCGGAAGCGGATAACGAAGGGCTTGCCCTCTTTGATATTCTTTTCAGCTTCCTCGACAGTTATATTTCTATGAACCGCCCATTTCCCATAGTAGCCGAAGTTTTCCTTAAGTTCGGTCTGTTTTTCGCGCATTGCGGAAAGTTCGTCCTCGGTGCAGAAGCAGGGGTATGCAAGGCCTTTTTCGATAAGCTCCTTCGCAAAAGTCTGATAGATTTCAGCACGCTGTCTTTGACGATAGGGACCGTAGTCGCCCTTTTCGCCGTCACTTGTTGCGCCTTCGTCAAATTCTACGCCGAAATAGCGGAGTGTGTTGATAACAACATCAACTGCTCCTTCAACCTCTCTCTTCTGGTCGGTGTCTTCGATTCGAAGGAAGAAAGTACCGCCGCTGAGATGCGCAAGGCGTTCATCGGTAATCGCACCGAAAAGGTTGCCGAGGTGGATAAATCCTGTCGGGCTGGGGCCAAGACGGGTTACCATAGCACCTTCGGGAAGGTTTCTTTCGGGATAAAGCTTTTCGTAATAGTCGCCTGTTTTGTCAATATTGGGGAGCAAAAGCTCTGCCATTTTTTTGTTTTCCATATCTTTTATTCCTTTCCTTTTGAATCGAAATATCCTGTGTAGTGAACTGTCGGCGCGTCGGGCAAAAGATGCGCACATATATCAATGAAGTAGTCATCGGTCATAGACGCGATGTAATCTACCACGATGTCGTCAACTGTATTTTCTTCCCTGTAATCCACGCTGCTCTGGTAGTATCCTCGGCGGCGGTTTACATAGTCTATCTGGTGACGGTGCAGAAGGCTGTTTTCGTCGCCGTACTGCTTTAAAAGTGTTTCGTAAAGCATCTCAAACATCGGCTGAAGGCAGGTTTTGTACTGCGTGTTTACATCCTGCGAAAGATAGATTGTTTTGTAATTATCCTCCTTCGCGCGTTTGAACGCCTCGAAATATTCAGCATCCATTTTTATATAGTCCTTGCCGAAGCTGTTTTCAACAATATTGATTATGAAATTGTTTATCATATAGGAATTATCGCTGCCGCTGAATTTAACATCGACACCAACACGCTCGGCATCCTGACGGTCCTTGCCGATATATGCGATAATGTCGCTGACACGCACCACGCATCCTTCAAGCGTTGAAGGAATAAGCTTTTTCACGCCGTCACGGTCGGTGTAGCACATCTCCACTTTTTTATCGAATTCGGGAAAGCCCGAAAGCGTGCTCGGTTTATACTCCTGAAGCTCAAGCTCGCCGTTATGACAGAGTATGCCGTCGAGTGTATCAAGCGAAATATTGAGGTTGAAGATGGTGTCAAGCACCCTCACGCTGTGAACATTGTGGTTAAAGTACCTTCCCGCCCGCGCGTGGTAAATATCGCCTAAAAGCCTTTGCCCCGCGTGACCCAATGGAGTATGTCCCATATCGTGGCCGAGGGCTATTGCTTCTATTAAATCAAGGTCAAGTCCGAGAAGACGATCGATATTCCTTGCAATTCGTGAAACGAGCTGAACATGGAGCGTACGGCGTGTAATATCGTCATCCTTGAAAAATGAGAAAACCTGCGTTTTATCGGTGTATCGGTTGTAGTAGGGATGATGA
>JAZRFX010000222.1:0-5796 GCA_045643845.1 Clostridia bacterium
AAGGTAGAAATCTGAAAGCTTCTTTTTCTTGTCGTATTCGTTCTGCCATACGCAGAAAGCGTCATCGTCCTCCAGGACAAAAGTATTGTCGCCGATAACATTTTCAAGCTTGTAACGAGTATTTATGTCAAATATGAAAAGTCCGCCTGGGTTAAGATAATTATTCGCAAGCTTCATAACCTTTAAAAGGTCGCGCTTGTCGGTAATGTAGTTTATGCAGTCAAGACTTGAAACAATAAAATCAACTGTCCCGTAAAGCTCAAACTCGCACATATCCTGATTGAGATATAAAATATCCTGCCCCTCGGATTTTTCGCGCGCTACCATAAGCATATCCTCGGAAATGTCGATACCCGTCATCTCAATACCGCGGTTTGCAAGCTCGGTAGTTATACTTCCCGTACCACAACCGAGGTCAAGACCGAGTTTAGGGGCACTAAGCCCGTAACGCCGAAATATTTGCATGTAGTAATCCGCCCATTTTTTGTAGTCAACATCCTTTATAAGAGCATCGTACACATAGGCAAAACGGTTATACATTTAAATCACGCTTTCTCAAGTTTTGCATAAAGTCCCAAAAGATTTTTTGTACCAACGCTTTCAAACGCAATCTCGTAATGAACATCGTTTCCGACGGGAGATGCGCTGATAATAATACCGCGTCCGAATTTTTTGTGCATTACGCAGTCGCCAGCTTTGAAGGTGCCGCCGCTTGAAGGCTTCGGAGCAGGTGTTGGCGTGCTCCACGAAGCAACAGAGCTTTTGGGCATTTCATAAGGATTGAAGGAGGATGTTTTCGGCATCCAGCTTTCTTCAACACGCGGGGTGTTGTCGGTAACATCCAAAAGTTCCTGCGGGATTTCGTCAAGGAACCTTGAAGGCTTATATCCCGATGTTTTTCCGTAAAGCATTCGGCTTTTCGCACAGGTAATATACAAAATTTCCTGTGCACGCGTTATTGCAACATAACAAATTCTGCGTTCTTCCTCAAGGTCTTCCTGATTCATCATACTCATCATACTCGGGAAAATACCGTCGTCAAATCCGCAAATGAATACAATCGGGAATTCAAGACCTTTTGCAGAGTGCATCGTCATAAAGATTGCCGCCTGAAGGTCCTCGTCATAGTTATCGATGTCGCTGATAAGGGCGAGGTTGTCCATATAATCTTCAAATGAACCTTCCTCGTTCGCTTCCTCATAATTTGCGGCACCATTTATAAGTTCGTTGACATTTTCGTCGCGTTCCTGCGCCTTTTCGTCGGTTTCAAGGAATGCGCGGTAGCCTGTTTTTTCGTAAACTTCATTTACAAGCTCGCTGATTTTATTTCCCTTTGCAAAGTCCACAAGACCTGCGATAAGGTCATAGAAATCAGCAACATTCTGACCAAGTCCATCCTTATACGCGCCGATTGTTTTAAGAAGGCTTGTCCCTTCCCTTTCCGCTGCTGCAGCGATTTTGTCAAGTGTTACCTTGCCTATTTTTCGGGAGGGAGTATTTATAATTCTCTTAAGAGAAATATCGTCGTCGGGATTTTTGATAAGACGAAGATATGCAATCATATCGCGGATTTCCTTGCGGTCGTAGAAACGAAGTCCCGAAAGAACTCTGTAAGGAATAGCCTTGCGCATAAAAATTTCTTCAAGAGTACGCGAGGATGCATTAGCGCGATAGAGAACTGCCATATCGTTATAACTGTACCCCTCACGCGCGAGTGACTGCATTGTGCTTGCGATGAAGGATGCTTCATCGTGCTCATTCTGTGCCTTGTAGACTGAAATATCCTTACCCTTGCCTTTATCCGTCCAAAGGTTTTTGCCTTTTCGTCCATAGTTGTTTTTGATTACATTGTTAGCCGCATCGAGAATAGTTTGTGTCGAGCGGTAGTTTTGCTCAAGACGGATTGTGCGGCATTCGGGGAATGCCTTTTCAAAATCAAGAATATTTGTAATATCCGCACCGCGGAATTTATAAATACTCTGGTCGTCATCGCCTACTACACAAAGGTTTCTATGCTCTCCTGCAAGGAGTATTATAAGCTCGTTTTGCGCCTTATTTGTATCCTGATACTCATCAACCAATATGTAGCGGAATTTGTTTCTGTAAGACTCCAGGACATCTTCATTTTCCTGAAAGAGCTTTACAGTCAGCATTATAAGGTCGTCAAAATCAACATCGTTTGCTGTTTTAAGTTTCTTTTGGTAAAGCGTATAAAGGCGCGCAAGCTCCTTTTTGCGAAAATCAGTTCCGTATTCTTCAGCATATTCCAAAGGTGTAAGAAGGTTATCCTTCGCAAAAGAAATTTCGCTCATAACACTTTTGGGAGGGAACTGCTTTTCGTCGTAGTTAAGCTCTTTCAGACATTCCTTGACAAGCGATTTTTGGTCGTCGCTGTCAATGATGTTGAAGTTTTTATCATAGCCAAGGCGCTCAATATCGCGTCTTAAAATGCGCACGCATGCGGAGTGGAATGTCCTTACCCACATATCGTTCGCATCGGCACCGACAAGTGCTTCAACACGGTCTTTCATTTCCTTTGCCGCCTTGTTTGTGAAGGTTATGGCAAGGATGTTCCAGGGAGCTACGCCGTGCTCCCCAATCATATATGCGATGCGGTGCGTGAGGACTCTTGTCTTTCCGCTGCCTGCACCTGCCAATACCAGAAGAGGACCGTTGATATGTTCAACGGCCTCTCTTTGTTCATTGTTTAATTTAGCTAAAAGTTCATTCATGGGAATTTCCCCTTATTTTTTAAGGCTTATTGCTTTTTTAACATTTTCTGCAATATTTTCTGCAGTAAGACCATACTCCTCGAAAAGCTGTGCGGGCTTACCACTCTTACCAAAGACATCTTTTGTACCTACACGCATCATAGGAACGGGATATGTTTCGCAAAGAACCTCCGCTACAGCGCTACCAAGACCGCCGATTACATTGTGTTCTTCAGCAGTAACGATTGCGCCTGTCTTTCTTGCAGTTTTTTCGATGAGTTCACTGTCGATAGGCTTAATTGTATGTATGTTGATTACTTCAGCGTCGATGCCGTCTTTCTTCAAAAGCTCGCGTGCTTCAAGTGCATAAGGCACCATAAGACCTGTTGCGATGATTGTTGCATCCTTACCCTCCGCAAGAACAACGCCCTTGCCAAGTTCAAACTTGTAGTTTGTTTCGTCAAAAATCTGAGGAACTGCAAGTCTGCCGAAACGAAGGTAAACGGGGCCGTCGTACTTAACTGCCGCTTCTACCGCTGCCATTGCTTCGTAGTGATCTGCAGGGTTGATGATAATCATACCTGGAATTGTACGCATAATGCCGATATCTTCAAGACACTGATGAGTAGCACCATCTTCACCTACTGAAATACCTGCGTGTGTTGCGCCGATTTTAACATTGAGATGAGGATATGCCACACCGTTTCTTATTTGCTCGAATGCTCTGCCTGCGGCAAACATTGCAAATGAGCTTGCAAATACAATCTTGCCTGTTGAAGCAAGACCTGCGGCAACGTTTATCATATTGCCTTCAGCAATACCTGTATTTATGAATCTTTCAGGGAATTTCTTTTTAAAAGTGTCTGTCTTTGTTGATTTAGAAAGGTCTGCATCCATAACAACGATGTCATACTTTTCTCCAAGTTCAGCGAGCGCCATACCATAGCTTTCGCGTGTTGCTTTCTTATCTCCGATTGCCATTTATATCATTCCTTTCTTATTCCTTAGTAAGCTCGGCAAGTTTTGCGTCGAGTTCTTTTATTGCCTGTTCGTACTGTTCTGCATTAGGCGCGTTGCCGTGCCATCCTGCCTGATTTTCCATATAGGAAACGCCTTTACCCTTGATACTCTTTGCAATGATTACTGTGGGCTTGCCGTTAGGAACAAGAGCCTTGTCAATAGCTGCGCGGATTTCATCGTAATTGTGAGCGTCAATTGTAATTACATTCCAATTGAATGCTTCAAACTTCTTGTCGATGGGATATGAGCTCATAACCTCTGCGATATCGCCGTCAATCTGAAGTCCGTTGTTATCAACGAATGCGATAAGGTTGTCAAGCTTGTAGTGAGCCGCAAACATAGCTGCTTCCCATACCTGTCCTTCTTCGATTTCGCCGTCTCCGAGGATTGTGTAAACCTTGAAATCCTTCTTATCAAGCTTGGCTGAAAGAGCCATACCGCAAGCGGCTGATATACCCTGACCGAGAGAACCGGTTGACATATCTACACCAGGGATGTGCTTCATATCAGGGTGTCCCTGCATAATACTGTCAATTTTACGGAGTGTAGCACACTGCTCCACGGGGAAAAATCCGCGTTCTGCCAAAATGCCGTAAAGTGCAGGTGCGCAGTGTCCCTTTGAAAGAACAAATCTGTCGCGGTCTGCCATTTTGGGATTTTCGGGGTCGATATTCATTTTCTCGAAGTATAAAACTGCGAGAATGTCTGCGATAGAAAGACTTCCGCCGGGATGTCCTGCCGCCGCATTGTAGATGCCTGTGATAGCATGCTTTCTTGCTTTATAAGCATAGATTTCTGTTGTGTTTTTCATTGTGCTCTCTCCTTGGTTTTTTATTGTGTCAGCATTGCTTCATACGCTTTTTCAAGAAGGTATGAAAGTCGCTCATTTTGTCCGCTTGCGTAAAGATAACCCACAAGGGTTTCAAAGCCCGTTGCCATACGATAGTCAGTAACATCAGCATTTTTAGGCGGGGTGCTTTTCGCGTTTCTTCCCCACTTAAGTACGCGGAGCTCGTCTTCGTTAAGCTCGCTCTCAATCGCGTAGGCGCTTACCGCCTGCGATTTTGCTTTTACGAAGCTTACTGCCTCTTTATGCATATCGGTTACATGGCGGTTACCTTTCTGAAGGATTTTTGTCCTTATGAAAAGGTCGTACACGCTGTCGCCGAGATATGCAAGTGCGAGCGGGCTATATTCTTTAGGATTTATATTATCCTCGGTAAATAGCATATTACTGCTCCTTACTTTTCGTATTTCCCAAGTATAAGACAGTCCAGCTTGACATGCCTTAAACTTGTGAAAATTGTATTCTTTTTGCTTGTCGTGCTTGATAGGCATTAGCCTTATCTTCGTCCTCCGCGTAAAAATTATATTAATTTTCACTACGTTTAAGGTCGAAGAGTTTAAAAACAATAAATTTTGTTATAAGGCAAAGAAAATTCAACAATAATACGGTTGTATATTCACGGAATTTTCTGCAGTATTATGCGAAATTTCTGTTTTTAAACCATATCGGGCTGGACTATCTTATACTTCACACCGTCGGGAGTATCTTCAAGAACGATACCGCGAGCCTTGAGGTCGTCACGAATTTTGTCAGCAAGTGCCCAGTTCTTATCTTTTCTTGCCTGAGTTCTTTCAGCGATAAGCTTTTCAATTTCCTCGTCAAGTGATTCCTTCTGAGTATTTTTAAGAAGTCCTAAAACATTTCCAAGCTCGATGATTGTAGCCTTAGCCGCCTCAAGTTCAGCTTTGTTGGGAGTTGTCATTGAGTTAGCGAAACGAACTGCTTCAAAGATTGCTGAAATTGCATCGGCTGTGTTAAGGTCGTCTTCCATAGCTGAAATGAACTTTGCCTTGTAGCCTTCCATAGCGTCTCTGATTTCTGTCTTAACTTCGCCTTCGGGTGCGGTGTTCATAAGGAAATCAAGATTGTCTACGCAGTTATAGATTCTCTCTAATCCGTTCTTTGCCGCATCCATAAGTTCGTCGCAGAAGTTGATGGGGCTTCTGTAATGAGCGGAAAGCATAAAGAAACGAATAACCTCGTAATCATATTTTTCAG